>JAJDES010000028.1 GCA_029259675.1 Planctomycetota bacterium | reverse complement strand
AGGCTAGCAATGGCCGGCGAATCAGATAAGGATCAAAAAACAGAAGAGGCCACTTCCAAGCGCTTGGATGAAGCTCGCGATGAGGGTCAGGTTGCCCTCTCGCAGGAACTGATTGCCGCGCTCATGCTGTGCGCCGCGATTCTCTCGCTAGTTATGGGTGGCGGGCGCTTGGCCAATGGTGTCGGAACGCTCGTCTACGACGTGACCCGCACATTGCCGGAGCTTGGAACTGCATCGTGGACGATCCCCGACATGGCTGTCCTGGTGCGCGAAGTGATCATGGCCCCAATGAAGATTGTCGTGATCTCATTCGTGCCCGTGGTCGCTTTTGGAGTCTTGGTTGGATTTGCTCAGGTCGGCTTTCGGATTACGCCCGATGCCGTGTCTCCCAAGCCGAACAAGGTTGACCCGATTAAAGGATTTGGTCGCCTATTCAGCATGCGCTCCGTTGTTCGAACGGGAATGGCTCTGCTGAAGATTATTGCGATTGCGGTGACGATGAGCGTTGTGGCCTACAACCAAGTGGACGACGTCATACGAATGGGCTCCGCGGAGTTGGGGCCCGTCATGCGCGGACTCGGGCAAGTTGCATTGCGTTGCACGCTGAGCGCCTTGGCCGTAATTGTTTTGATTGCGGTTTTTGACCTGATCTATCAGCGCTTCCAGCACTCCAAAGACATGCGCATGACCAAGGAGGAAGTTCGTGAAGAGCACAAGACGACCGATGGCGATCCGCATGTCAAGGCGCGCGTGCGCCAGTTGCAACGCGAAGCTTCACGCAACCGCATGATGTCCGATGTGCCCAAGTCCACGGTTGTGGTTACCAACCCCGATCACTACGCGGTCGCGCTTCAGTACGACCGCAGCAACGGCAACGAAGGCGCTGCACCCCGCGTCATCGCCAAGGGTGCGGACCACCTGGCGCAGCGCATCAAGCAGGTCGCGCGCGATGCGGGCGTCACGCTTTACGAGAACGTGCCGTTGGCGCGTTCGCTCTACGCTCAAGTAGATGTCGGGCAGGAAATTCCTGAGGACCTCTACTCCGCAGTGGCAACGGTTCTCAGCTACGTCTTCAACCAAGAGGAAGGCGGTAAAGCAGCCTAAGGGCATGCCCAAATACAATGTCTGATTCACAAGCTAGCCAAATGAAGCCGGGTCTTGAACGCGCGGGAGCCTTGATCGCTCGCTACGCAGACTGGGCCTTGGGCTTGGGTGTTCTGGGGTTGATGGTAACCCTGATCACGCCGCTGCCTCCCGCGGCCCTGGACATTCTCCTGGCCCTGAACCTCACCATTTCGCTGTTGCTGCTTTTGGTGACGATGAACGTGAAGGGTTCGGCGGAACTCTCGACCTTCCCCACGATTCTCTTGTTCGTAACCCTGTTTCGCTTGGGACTTAATGTTGCCAGCACGCGCCTGATTCTGACTTCCGGCGAAGCCGGCAGCATCATTGCGGCTTTCGGAAGTTTTGTTGTCGGGGACAACTTAACCGTCGGCCTCATTGTCTTCTTGATCTTAATCATCATCCAATTCGTGGTGATCACGAAGGGCTCAGGAAGAATCAGTGAAGTGTCTGCGCGCTTTGTTTTGGATGCGATGCCCGGTAAGCAAATGGCCATCGATGCCGATTTGAATGCGGGCTTGATTGAATCCGATGAGGCTCGCAAGCGACGTGCAAGCATCGCTTCCGAAGCGGAGTTTTACGGAGCGATGGACGGTGCCTCCAAGTTCGTGCGGGGCGATGCCATTGCCGGTGTCATCATCACGTCGCTCAACTTGCTGGGCGGAGTAGCCATCGGGCTGCTGGGGGGGATGACCTTTGCGCAGGCCGGCGAACGCTTTTCCAAAATGACCGTTGGTGACGGTCTAGTGAGCCAAATCCCCGCGCTCTTTGTTTCCACTGCGGCAGCGGTTTTGGTGACCAAGGCAAGCAGCACAGAAACTTTGGGAACAAACCTACTCTCTCAAGTCAGCAGTCGTCCGAAAGCTACTTTGATTGCATCGGGCATGCTGTTTGCTTTGGGGCTCCTTCCGGGTATGCCGGGAGCACCCTTCTACATTTTGGCCACGCTCATGTTGGTTGTATGGAAATCAACGCGCCACGCTGATGGAGCCGAAAGCTTCTTGCCGGTTGAAGCGGCGGCGGCGTCGGATGCTCCGGCACAACCGAGCGCAGAGGACAAAGAGCAAACCGAAGCCGAAAAGGTCGCGGATCTACTGCGAGTTGACCGCGTTTCGCTTGAAATCGGCTACCGCTTGATCCCGCTCGTTCAAGAGAAGGATGGCACGGGAGCCTTGGATCACATTGCGCAGTTGCGGCGCCGCTTTGCCATCAATGAAGGCGTGGTGCTGCCGCCCGTGAGAATCAAAGACAATGTGCACTTGGAGCCGAGCGCCTACCGCATCCTTGTGGGCGGGTTGGAGATTGGCCGGGGCGCAGTGGAACCCGACAAGTTCCTGGCCATGGACGGCGGGGGAGCTAGCGGAAAGATTAAGGGCGAAGAGACCGTCGACCCTGCCTTCGGATTGCCCGCATGGTGGATCAGCGAAGCCGATCGCGATGAGGCCGAGATCCTCGGCTATACCGTTGTCGATCCGACCAGCGCCCTGGTCACGCACCTGTCCGAAATCCTGCGCGGCTCGTTGGCGGAGATATTCAACCGCGACGACGTCAAGGACCTGGTTGACAACGTGCGCAAGATCACGCCGGCTGTCGTCGACGAAATCATTCCGGACAAGATTTCCTATGGGCAAGTGCAACAGGTCTTGCGCAACCTCATGCGCGAGAATGTTTCCATTCGCAATATGCCGGCCATATTGGAAAGCATTGCGGACAACTACGAGAAGACTAGAGATCCGGAGGCGCTGTGCGAGCTCGTGCGCCAGCGATTGGCGCGAGTGTTGTGCGAGAGGCACATCGACACCCAAGGCGTGCTGCATGCGGTGACGCTCGACCCGGGTATTGAGGCCAGTTTGGCTGCCGCGATCGGTTCTACGTCGGACCCCGATGCGGGCAATGTCAGCCCGGCCTATCTGCAACAGCTTGTGGAGCGCATTGCTGATGTGCTTGGCAAAGCTGCGCGCGGCGGATCTGACGCGGTGTTGCTAGTGCGCTCAAGTGTGCGCCGCTTCATCGGCGAGCTCGTCAGGTCTTCGCTGCCGAAGGCTACGGTTCTTTCTTACAACGAAGTGGTTCCCGCGCGCTCCGTAGAGACGGCGGGAATCGTGACCCTGGAGGACTGAGATGCAAATCCATCGCATACAAGGAAGAAGCATGCACGATGCGCTCGAAAGGGCGCGGCGAGCCCACGGCGAATCAGCTGTTGTGCTCAGTCATGAACTTGCACCGGGTGGCGGCGTGACTCTCTCGGTCGGTCGTGAAACCAAGAAACAAGGGCGCAATTTGCTCGGCGAAGGCGCAGGAGCGACTCACCCGGCAGTGCTCGAGGTTGAGCAGCGGCTAGGAATTGCCGGGCTGTCGTCGGAGCGAACCTCGGCGTTGATGGAAGACCTGGAAGTCGCCAGAACGGACGGTGTGCACATTGTCGACCTGGCCGCTGAGCTGTTGGGCGGTTGCTTTGAACTGGGAGCATCACCGAAGCTGAGCGACGGTATGCAAGTGGTCGCGTTGGTCGGACCCACGGGAGTTGGCAAAACGACCACATTGGCGAAATTGGCGGGACAGTTGGTCCGGGCCGGCCGCAAGGTCTCTTTGGCGACTCTCGATACTTACCGAGTTGGAGCTGTGGAGCAATTGCGCGCTTACGCTGACTTACTTCAGATTCCGATGCACGTAATTCGCCAACGCGCGGACGTGGGCCGCTTGCTTATGAGCGCCGGTAGCGGGCAAATCATGCTGCTGGATACGACGGGGCGTTCACCGGCTGATGAAGAGCACCTAAGTCAACTGAAAGATGTGTTGTCGAGTTGTTTCAGCGGGATCGACTTGACTACGTACCTGTTGCTCTCGGCGGCGACAAGCCAGGACGGACTGACGGAAATCTTAAAGGGTTACGGCAAGACCAATCCGGATGGTGTCGTCGTCACCAAACTGGATGAAACGAGGCGAACAGCGCGCGTATTTGAGTTTGCAGATGACAACTCCCTGCCGCTTTCGTTTCTGTGCGACGGCCAGGACGTAGCTGGACACTTGCACATGGCAACCCCCGACCGATTGGCAGACTTGATCTTGCGCGGGAGGTGCGCGTGAACGAGCAAGCCAAAGCATTGGCGAGCTTGCAGCCCGAGGATTTGCCGCGTCAAAGTACAACTTTCGCGCTGATAACCGGAGGCAAGGGCGGAGTTGGTAAGACGACCATAGCGGCCAATCTCGGCTTGGGCTTGGCGCGTTCCGGTCGCCGCGTATTGGTTGTTGACCTGGACCTGGGCTTGGCCAATTTGAATGTGCTGTTTGGAATTACGCCGAGATACACCCTTCAAGATTTTCTCGAAGGTGACCGCAAGCTCATTGATTGCATTGCCCGCGGTCCGGGTGAGGTGGACTTCCTGCCGGCGGGTTCGGGCGAGTACGACATGGGTCGCCCCGATCACGCGCGCAGATTGCGAATCCTGCACGGCTTGGCCGAAATCGGCGCTCGCTACGACCTGATTTTGGGTGACAGCGCTGCGGGTATCGGTCCCGATGTGTTGGCGTTTGCTGCCGCTGCGAAC
>JAJDES010000270.1 GCA_029259675.1 Planctomycetota bacterium | reverse complement strand
GGGCTCGCCACCGATCCAACGCATGCGCCGGTCACCTTCCATGGATAGCTCCACGAACTGATTGGCGTCGGCGCAGAGATCCAAGTGGATCGGCCCCGCTCGCAGATGCCCACTGCGGTCCACAAGGTCCAGATGCGCCTGGATGGACTCACCACGCACTGCAGCCGGCCATGGGCCATGCAAATTGAAGTCACCATCAACGCCCACGGCAATGCGGTCCAGGATCTGATCCCCCGCGGTGATGCGCGCCGTCAAGCCGGCCGGTCTGTCTCCCTTCACGGTCACACGGCCGCGAAGGCGGAATGTTCGCTCGCTCATGCTTTTCTCCGTCCGGACAAGCTCTCGGTGCCTTCGATTCGCCGGCGCATGCGCACCCACAACTTCAAATTGTTGCAGCTCGGGAGCGCCCATTCAATTGCGACGAACTAGCAATGGGAACCGGACCGGCCGTTGTGGGACCTCTTTGCGACGTCAATCACCACCCCCGGCCGCCCAACCGGCAATCGCCCCAAACTCACTTCTCGAAAACAGATCGAACTTTCGGTGATTTCTTGTCGGACCCCGTGCGGCAAGTGCGCTGACTCCTTCCTAGCCCGGCGCTCCCTGGAGTTCGGAGCGCGTGGGGAGTCCAATGAACGCATCGGGACTCGCCGGGAGCCCATGAAGGGAGCGACGAAAGCCATGCCCACAACTCACTGGTCGCGAATTCGCGAAGTATTCGAGAACGCCGTCGAATTGGAGAGCGACGAGCAGAGGGCCTATGTCGAGCGCGAATGCGCCGGCGCTCAGGAGCTCATCGAACGCGTGCTGCTTCTACTGGGCGCCGATACGGGGCCGCCCGGCGAGATCGACCTGGCCGAGCAAAGGCTGCGATCGGGATTGGAACCGACCTTGCACGGCGGTAATTTGATCGGAGAGCGCGTGGGCTCCTTTTCCATTGGCGCCGCCATTGCAGCCGGCGGAATGGGGACCATTTACGAGGCCTTCCAAGAAAACCCGGCCCGACGTGTGGCGCTCAAAGTATTGCGCCGCGGACTTGAATCAAGAAACGCCGTTCGCCGCTTTCGGTACGAGTCTTCCATACTCGCGCGCCTGCGCCATCCGGGCATTGCGCAGGTTTTTGAAGCGGGATCCTTCGAAGACACAAGCGGTCCGATCCCGGTTGAAGTGCCTTACTTCGCAATGGAGTTCATCGAGGGCGCGCACACGTTCTTGGTTCATGCAGAAGAAGAGGACTTGGACCTAACCGGTCGCATCAAGCTCTTCATCGAGGTCTGCGACATTGTTCACTACGGCCACGGAATGGGCGTGATCCACCGCGACCTCAAGCCCGGCAACATTCTCGTGGGTTCGGCCGGCAAGCCGGTCGTGATCGACTTTGGTGTGGCCCGCGTACTTGCAGCTGCCGAAGGCGACGAAACCACTGGCGCCGAAACGCAAGCGGGCGAAGTATTGGGCACCTTGCGCTACATGAGCCCCGAGCAAATCTCGGGACAAACGGACCAAATCGGCACAGCCACGGATGTTTACTCATTGGGAGTCGTGCTTTACGAGTTGCTTTGCGGCGCTTCTCCCTACGTGCTTCCCACGGACAGCAATCTGTTTGCAACCGCGCGCATCATCCAAAGCCAAGCTCCGACGCCACCCACTAGCGTGCGCCCGGAATTGCCGCGCGAACTCGATTGGATCCTGAACAAGGCCCTGGAAAAGCAGGCCGCCGATCGCTACGGCTCTTGCCACGAGTTTGCAGCGGACTTGGAGCGTTACCTGGAAGATGAGCCGCTGTTGGTCGGGCCTCCCAGCGCCACATACAAGTTGCGCAAGCTGCTGCAACGTCACCGCAGCGAAGCCATTCTGGTCGGCGCCTTGCTGTTGGCCGCGATCGGAATTCCGCTCTTCTATTCGGTGAGCCTGAATCAATTGAACGAGGAGCTGCGCAGCTCCAACGATCGCTACGGCAGGCTCGCGGATGCGCAGAAATTGCGCGAACTCAAATCGAAAGCGGAGCTGCTCTGGCCGGCCCAAGAAGAGTTGGTCGCAGAGATGGATGTTTGGCTGAACCGTGCCAAGACTTTGCTTGCGCGACGGTCGATGCACGAAGAAACGTTAGAGCAATTGCACGCCGAACTCAGCAACGCGGTTTCGGGCAGTGAGGAAAGCATGCGCCTCGCCTGGCAAGCGGACCTTCAAGCCGATCTCGTCCAAGGCCTGTTCGAATTTGAATCGAGCGGAGAGCACGACGGTGGACCCAAGGACATCGCGCGACGTTTGGAGGCGGCCCGAAGTTTGCGCCGGCTGAGCATCGAGGAGCCCGAGCAGCAATGGCTCGAAACAACAACGGCCATCGCCCAATCAACAGGCAATCCCTACCAAGGGCTGACCCTGGCTCCACAACTTGGCCTCATTCCGCTGGGACCCGACCCCTATTCCGGCTTGCACGAGTTCGCTCATTTGCCCAGCGGGGCCGTTCCCAATCGATCGCTTGACGGACAGCTGTTGCTGGAGCCCGGCTCAAGCATCGTCTTTGTACTGCTGCCCGGAGGACGTTTCCGCATGGGAACGGAACTCGCCGCAACCGAAGGACTGCGCCGAGATGATTACTACGACGAGCAGCCGGCAAACCCAGTAACACTGAGCCCCTTCTTCCTGTCGAAATACGAATTGACCCAGGGTCAATGGTTGCGGATGACAGGCCGAAACCCCAGCGCCCTGGACGCCGGCTTGTTGCACATGGACGGCTTGGCGAGGACGCGCGAAGCGGGGCTCCTGCACCCGGTTGAAAGCGTTTCTTGGGACGAAGCCTCCGTTGTGCTTGGACATTTTGCCCTGGCTTTGCCCACCGAAGCGCAGTGGGAGTACGCGGCGCGCGCAGGAACGACCGAGCTTTGGTGGATGGGGGACAACCCGCTGGAACTAATCGGAAAAGTAAATTTGGCCGATCGCTCCGCGGCCGCCTTCGGAGAAGCGTGGGACGCCATCGACGAGTGGCCGGAATTCGAAGACGGCTACCCGTATCACGCCCCGGTCTCGGACTTGGCCGCGAACCCCTTCGGGCTATTCGGAGTGGCCGGAAATGTCTACGAGTGGTGCCGCGACAGCTACGCCGAATACAACATTGCGGCAACGACCGGCGACGGCCTGCGCGGGGCCGAAGGCGGGCCCGAGCGCATGATGCGAGGCGGTTGCTTCGCACTGGGAGCCAACCAAGCCCGCTCCGCTGCACGCAGCTCGCTGGGAAGCGCAAGCTCCAAAGCCTGGTTAGGTCTGCGTCCCATGCGCCCGATCGATTAGATTGCGGCTTCGTGAGCGATCCCCCCCAGGAAGCGACAGCCCTTTTCAATCGACTGGCCGAAGGCGACAACTCCGCAGCCGCGGAATTGCTGCCTCTCGTCTATGCCGAATTGCGGCAATTGGCCGGGCGCCGCATGGCTCGCGAGCGTGCAGACCACACGCTGCAACCGACTGCACTCGTCAATGAGGCCTTGCTGCGCATGCTGCCCAGCCCCTCGCGCAGCTTCAACGACCGGGCCCACTTCTTCCGAGCTGCCGCCCAAGCCATGCGCGCGGTGCTGGTCGATCACGCGCGCGCCCGCGGCGCAGCGAAACGCGGCGGCGATCGCCAACGCTTGGAACTCGATGTGGC
>JAJDES010000269.1 GCA_029259675.1 Planctomycetota bacterium | reverse complement strand
GCGCCCCGTTTGGAACCCGCAGGGCCTCGGGATGTATCCTAACGCCTCCGATGGAGACCAAAATCACGCCCTACCTAGCAGCGCAAATGACCGCTTCCAGCAACCACTTCCTTTCACCTTCAGCGGCTGCCAAGTGCGGTGGGACACTTTTCGCTTTGCTGCTGGCGAGCGCGTTGAGCGTTTCATGCGCAGCGCCCACATCCAAGGAGCCGAGCAAGCCCACCTTCGCTCCGCCGCGCCCGGCGCCGTCCGTAACCACCGCCACAGCTGCTGAGGCGGCGGGCCTGGTGAACCGCGAGACTCCGTCCGGCCCGAGTGGTCAAGATGCCGGCGCTCAACCGGCTGTAGGCGCAAGCCCGAGCACGGAACCGATCGTGGTTGCCAATCCGAAGCCCGTTGCCAAGGCTTCAACGGCTTCAACGGCTTCTGTGCCCGTTGCCTATGTGTCGGGCAATGCCGTTGACGTGCGCGAATTCCTGACCTTTTGGACGCACACCGATTCGCGTGCGGCGCGCAGCCTGCTTGAGAATTTGGTCGATGGCCATGTGGCCATGCTGGAGGCCACGCGCATGGGGATTCGGATGGAGCCCGAAGTCGTGCGCGCCGCTGTGGCGGCCCAATTGGCCGAGATGGAGCAAAATTTGGCCGAGCGCGCGCCCGAACTGACTCTGGATGAATTCCTGCGCTATCAAGAGGACCGCGATCCGGCGCGCTTCAAAGAGCTGTTGTCGATTGACATCGGACGCACGATGCTTTTGTCGCGCGTCGCCCGCACTTGGATTTTGGCCCAGGAACACGCCATGGTGCGGGTCATGATTGTGAGCGAGGAAGCCAAGAACGCATTGATTCAAGCGGAACTCGACGCCGGCCGGGATTTCGCGGAACTGGCGGACGAGCACAGCGTGCCCGGGCCGGGGCCCCAGGGCGGGGAGCTCTTCCCCGTTGTGCGCAACGATCGCACGCTGCTACCGAGCTTGGCCTTTCAAACGGAACCGGGCCAAGTCGCCGGACCTGTGGAAGAGGGTGGCGGCTACTTTTGGTTGAAAGTCGAATCACGCCCCGAGCCCCTGCGCGGGACATGGAGTCAGATTCGAGATGCCGTGGAAGCTTCCTTGGAGGAGCGCCCGCTCTCCAGGGATGAGTATGTGCAGTGGAAAATCGCCATGGAGCGCAGCTACGAGATCGACGTGTCGCCCTTCCGCGAGATTGTCGGCGAACCGGCCAACTAGCCGCCAGCCCGCCGAGGGGCTTCGACTCGCTGCAATCCCTGTGAACTGACTTGCTTAAGTGGGTTTACTTGCGCTGCAAGGGCGCGCAACCGCTTCTGTGCAATCAACTTGCATCGTCGCGCCGGTGGAGCAGGCCCTGCTGAATGGCCTCTTGCGATCAAGCCTCCACAAATCGCCCTTCTTCGCCGCTTGACTCGGTTTTGGATCCCGCCTGCGCGGGGTTCTCGAAAAGCATCACCACTAAAGCTAGTCAGTTTGCATGTGCTGAGTTCCCAATTAATCATCACCCCTAAAGCAAGTCCGTTCACAGGGTGGGCAAGCGGGACGCCGGGGGGCGCCAAATGGATCGGCCCAAGGTTCGGCGCTTGACCGGGCTCGGTTCGGTAGCGATGCTCCATCCAGACCTGTCGCCTGCCATGCAATTGCACCGCTGCCACGTGGCGCCGGCCCCGAAGCGAGCGCAGCACCACCTCGAATATGGAACAGCCGTCCTTGCAGGAAAGTGAAGTCGCGACCGTGGACCATTCCCCCGATGCCCCGGCTTCCGAGCGGATTGCAGACGCCTCGCAGGCGAGTTCTGCCGCTGAGGCCGCAGACTTGCCGGAACTTTTAATGGACGACGAAATCGAAGCGGGGGAGCCCTCGCCCGCGAGTGAAGGGTCGGATGAGGCTCAGGTGGACGCGGGCGATCCGTCTGCGCAACAGGACTCGGCCCAGGATTCCGCTTCGGCGGACGGTGAAGGAGCGGCTAGCGAAGTCGACCCCGAGGAATTGGAGCTCGAGGAGGATGTGGATCCCGAGGAGATGCTGCGCTGCGTCACGGCCCTGGTCTTCACCTCACCGGACCCGCTCGGAGTGCAACGCATGGCCAACTTGCTGGGCCTGAAGGGCACCAAGCCCGTGCGCGAAGCTCTCGAAGCCCTTTCGGAGCGCCTGAAATCAGCCGGCTTGCCGCTCGAGCTGCGTCAGCTGGCCGGAGGTTGGCGACTGTGCACGGAGCCCGAAATGGCTGAGACCGTGGCGGAGCTTGTCTCCACCGGAAAGGTCGAACGAATCACGCCGGCCGCCCTCGAGTCCCTGGCGATCGTGGCTTACCGCCAGCCGGTGACCAAGGCTGAAATCGAGGCCATTCGAGGCGTTCAATCCGGTCCGATCCTGCGCACGCTGGTGGATCGGGGATTGGTGCGCATCACGGGGCGCTCGGATCAGCCGGGCGGAGCGCTGCAATACGGCACTACGCGCTCATTTCTCGACCGGTTCGGTTTGGGGAGCCTCAAGGATCTGCCCAAGGACGGCGAGCTGAATCGGGACTGAGACCGGTACTTCTCCGCCGCTGAGCTGGGACGGGGGGAGGGAATCGCAGCGGCTGTCCGCGACTGGGACCGCCGTGCACGCGCCCCTCGGGCCCGCCTATCGCGGGGATCCTCGGTTTCCGTGCTCGCCACCCGAAGTTCCTCGCCCCTAAAGACCGCCGGCTAATTGACTTGGATCGGCTTTGCGGGAGGCGCACGGCTTGCACCCCCAATCGCAGCCGAAGTACACTTCGCTGCTAGCGCGGCACCAGCCGCAGACCCCGTACAAGCGAGCTCCTCCCGTCGGAACGCCTGGCTTCCCGGCCTTTTCGGCGCGATTGTGAGTTCGTCATGCTCTGGCCATGGGCCCAAGGCCCCGGTTGTTTTCGATGTCCAGCAAGTCACGCCACACGCCCTCCCGCCCCGTTCAACCCGCCAAGCCTGCAGTCGGGCCTGAGGGAGCCAGCTCAGCCGGCGCTGGGACCCCCAACAAGGAGGACCATCTCCTCGATCACGTCGAAGAAGTGGTCCACGTTCCCACAGGGACCAGTCCCCTGAAGTTCGTGTTGATGGTCCTGCTGGTGATCTTCCTGATCGTCATGTTTGCGGTCGATCCCAGCACAATTCAGAACACGTTTCGCGGTGGCGGCCCGGCATCGAGTTTCGCCTCATGGGATTCTCCCTCCGGCGAACGCGTGGAAATGAGCTTCGGCGATTTTCAGGATCAAATGCGCCGCTTGGAAAAATTCCGCGAGAGCTTCGGTCAATCGTTGCCGCGGGAAAGCAGCTTGGAATTGGAAACGGCCCGTTACCTGATCCTCGATCAGATGTCGGAAGAGGCCGGGGTTCGCATCGCAACCAGTGAGCTGCGCGATCTGCTCGCCGGCTATGTTGCGAGAAGTTTTGGAGACACCACGACCTTCCGCAATTACTTCCGTTCGCGCTACAAGGGCGGTGTTGCGGGCTTCGAAGCCGACTTTGCCAGCCAAATGCGCATCCAGCGTTACTTGAGCCTGTTGCAGGGGTTGGCTGGAACCGCTGATGTCGAGGCGGTGAAAGAAGAATGGAGCGAGAACGATCACTTCAAGGAGCGCGCTTTCGATTACGTCGCTTTGCCCGTCGATCAAATGTTGGACGCAGCGCGTTCCGACTTGCCGAGCGATGAAGAGCTCAAAGCTTGGTTTGAAGGGCTATCCGACTTTGAAAAACGCGAACTTGAGGAGCCCCAGCGTTCGCGGGCCGAAGTCGTAGGGTTTGCTACGGGTAGCACCGGTGACTACCAAGAGCTCTTCGCCCGCTACGGAGAGGACGCCGAGTCGGTGGGACCGAGCACCGACTCCGAAGACACCCAAGAGGACACCGATTCAGAGATGGATGAATCCGGCACGGACGTTGCGGCCGAGGACGCCGACGGTTCCGCGGAAACTCCTCGCAGCTACTACGACAGCGTGTTCACCAGTCGCTTCCGCAGGCCCGAGCCCGATGCGGGGGCGGAGGGCGGAGAAGACGATCCGCTCGACTTTGCCTCATTGAGCGGCGGTGAAGAGACTCCTTACCTCAGCTTTGATGAGGCTGCGGCGGCGTGCGAGCTGGAAGCTCCCGTGTACTTCGCCATGACTCGCTGGCTTGAGGAATTGGTCGCCCGACAGACCGCCGGCGAAGAAATCGATCTGGCAGAGGAAGCGGCAAGCCTTGGATTGGAGTATCGTGC
>JAJDES010000268.1 GCA_029259675.1 Planctomycetota bacterium | reverse complement strand
CCGAAACCCGGGGGGCCGCAGGAATTGCTTCGAGTGAAGGCCGGAAGGAATCGCGAACCGAGGGAGAACTTGGAGAAACGAATGGCGCCGCGGAGATCGCGGCCTTGACCTCAGAGGTCAGCCGGCTGCGCGAGCGCAATCAAGAGCTCGAAACAGAGCTGGCCCAGTTGCGCGAAGAACTCAATCGCGAGGCAACCAATCGGGTCAACCGAGAACTGGAGTGGTTGGACTTCACCACCGCCTTTTCAAGCTTGGATTTGGGAGCAAGTACGGGCTTGGTGCCCTTCACGCCCGAAGTCATCGGGCCCATCCTGCGCGGTGAAGATCCCCATCCCAAGCCCGTCGAGCCGGATCCAGGTGCGATCCGTCGCCGCGAGCGGGGCGAGCGCATCCTGAGCAGCATGGGCATGTTGCTGCGCTTGGAAATGGTGCACGGCATCGACCCCTTGGACTTGGGCAGTTTGGCCGAGGGTGGCGGTTGGGTCGGTCCGGTCGTTTTCCGGTTGCTAGACGAGGACGGTCATTTGGCCGGCAGCTTGACGGCCGAACGCCTGCGCTTGGAAGCCAGCACGAGTGCCTTGTCCGTGACAATTGTGTTGGAGGAAGGTGCCGAGCGCCGCGCGGGAGTTGCCGTTCCGTTTGAAGATGGAATTCGGCGTATGCACTTGCCGCGTGTGGATCCGAGGGCTTGGCTGGAAACAATGCCGGAACTGTTCTCCGAGGCCGATTTGAAGCGCGAAGTGGATGACGGACTTTGGGAACTGCCGCGCGTGCGGCGCGAGTTGGATCGACTCTTGACCCTCGATGCCGAAGGCAGTGTTTACCGTTTGCGCAACCTGGGAGGCGTCGTGAACGACGAATTGTGCGACGTGCAACTGGCTGAAATCGGAGCGAGCGGAAAGGTCGTACGACGTATCTTTGCCGATCGGATGCAGCTCGAGTTTGCGGCGCGCGGCATGGCGCTCACGCTCTTCTCCGGTGCAAGCGTGCGCGGCGACGAGAAACGACCGTTCTTGGATGGACGTCTGCGCATTCTCCTGCCGAGCGCCCGGCAGGAACTGTGGCGGGCTGCGATCCTGCCCGGGCTGCTGCCCGAGGACCCGTCCGAATCCGCCGCGGCTGCGGATTCGGGAGCCAAGGAAGTGGAAGGCGTGACCGCTGCGAGGGAGCCGGACGATGGGGATCGGGATTGAGCCGGTCCCGGATTGAACTGCGATAGCGCGTCATCGTGCTGCTTGGAATTGTGCCGGAGGGAGGGCCGGAGAAGCGGATCAATAGGGGCCTTGGGTAGCCACGCACCGGACTCGAGGCTTGCGCGGCGGAGCTGCTGCGAAAAAAAGTGCCAGGGCATGCGAGCCACGGAGGTAGTGATTGACGAGACTTGGTGCCCGGAACCCCAGCGGGTTCTGTTATTCATGCCCCGACCCAAGAGCCCAGGAAATCAGGATCCCGCATTGCCGTTTGAGCGCGCGCCCAACGTGCGCTCCCAGCCACAGCTGTACAGCGTTTCCCAGCTGACTCAGGAAATTTCCGGTCGCCTGGAGGGGCTCGGTCGATTGCGGGTTGAGGGCGAGGTCAGTGGGCTCAAGCGGGCGGCATCCGGTCACGTCTACTTTGACTTGAAGCAAGGCGGGGCGATTGTCTCCAGTGTGATTTGGCGCAGTCAAACGGCGCGCGCGATCGGCTTCGACATGGGCGAGGGTGCCCAGGTCATCGCCACGGGCAAGCTCGATGTGTACGGACCCCACGGCCGCTACAAACTGATCGTCGATCGGGTCGAGCCCCTGGGCATGGGGCAACTGTTGGCCCAGCTCGAAAAGTTGAAGGCCGAGTTGCGCGAGAAGGGTTATTTCGAGCGCCAGCGCAGCTGGCCCACGCTGCCGCGCACGATTGGCATCGTCACCAGCCGCGATGGTGCGGCCCTGCGCGACTTTCTGCGCACGCGCAGCATGCGTTGGCCCGGCTATCCCGTGCGTCTGGTGCACACTCCGGTGCAGGGGCCGGGCGCCGCGGCCAAGATCGCGCAGGCCATCGATCGCATCGCTGCATCGGGCGTGGACTTGATCGTTTTGACGCGGGGCGGCGGCAGCTTGGAAGACCTCTGGTGTTTCAACGAGCGCGTCGTTGCCGAAGCCATTTGGCGCTCGCCGGTTCCCATCGTGTCCGCCGTGGGGCACGAATCCGATACGTCCCTGTCGGATCTCGTTTGCGATCACCGGGCCCACACGCCCACCGATGCGGCCCAGGAAGTGATTCCGGACCGCCGGCGCTTGATCGAGCAAATGCTGCGCTTGCAGGGCTACTTGATGGCGGCCATAGACAGTTGCTTGGAAAAGCGACGGACGCGCTTGCAGCAACTGGGGCGAGTGTTGCGCGATCCCCGCGAACTCCTGCAGGAGCGGCGCGCGCGCTTGGAGTTGATCGGTATGCGCATGCAGTTGGGGGCGCGAGCCGAGTTGGAGCGCGGGCGCGTGCAAATCGAGCGCTTGCAGCAACGGCTCTTGCGCCACGATCCGCGCGCACGCATTGAGCGTTGGGCCCAACGACTCGAGCGCAGCGGGCGCGCGCTCAGCGCACAGGGCCAGCGCCTGATTGAGGCACCCGAGCGGCGTTTGGCCCTGGCCGCACGCTCCTTGGAAGCCATTTCGCCACTGCGTGTCCTGGCGCGCGGTTACACGATCACCACCGCGGCCAAGGATGGAGCGGTCCTGCTGGACGCCGAGGAAGTCGCGCCCGGTGACGAGCTCTTGACCAGCTTGCGTTCGGGCCGCGTGCGCTCGCGCGTGATGGAAGTGGAGCCCGGGGAGTCATCTGCGAACGATGCAGCCGGCGCGATTTCGAGCGGAGCGGAGGACTAACCGGTGCAGATCGCAATCGTGATCGTCAACTGGAATGGCGGCGAAGAAAACGTGGCCTGCATCCAGTCGGTTCTGGACGAAGGCTTCGATCCGCAATGGATTTACTTCGTGGACAACGACAGCCGCGACGGTTCACGGGAAATGGTCGAGCAACGCTTCGAGGGCCTCGTGCACATTCGCAACGACTCCAACCTGGGCTATGGACACGCCAACAATTTGGCCATCGCCGCGGCCTTGGAACGCGGCTCCGAAGGAGTGCTGTTGCTCAATAACGACGCCACTTTGGAGAGCGGAAGCCTGGCTCAATTGATTGCCGCCTTGGAGGCGGACCCAAAGTTGGGGATCGTCGGTCCACGCGTGCTGTACATGGAGGAATCCCCCCGCATTTGGGCCGCAGGCGGCAAGCTGACTTTCAGGCAAAATCTTTCCAACCTGATCGGTCAGGGCCAAGCCGACGGCCCCGAGTGGAAGCGTCAGTTCCCAGTTGACTACGTCGTCGGTGCGGTGATGCTCGTGCGGCGCGAAGTGTTCGAAGCCATCGGTTTGATCGACGGCGATTTCTTCGCCTATCACGAAGACTTGGATTTCTGCCTGCGCGCGGGCTACGCCGGCTACGGCTCAGCAACCGTGGGCACGGCCGCAGCCCTGCACGCCGCGAGCCATTCCACCGGCGGCGGCTACAGCCCGCGCCGCAAGTACATGATCGGCGTCAACACAATCTGGTTCCTGCGCAGGCACGGAACCCCCAGCCGCTGGCTGCGCTTCTTCATCTTCGACGTCCTCAGCCTCCCGGCCGTGTTCATCGTCGGCGCCTTCCGCGGCCGAGCCCTCGGCGCCCTCGCTAAAGCCAAAGGTCTCTGGGACGGAGCCCGCGGCCGACGCGTCAGCGCAGAAACGGTAGAAGCGGGCGCCAGCCGGCTCTGGTGATTCCCCCGATACAGAGTCAGGCTCGCCCCCAAACCTCAACCGGCCAAAAGTACCGCACTAACCGATGGGGGCCCCGCACAAGGACCTCACTCAGTCGATGCGTGAGCAAAGAGGTCGTATCAGCAGTACAGAGTCAGGCTCGACCCCAACCTCCAACCCTCGATAGGTACCGCACTAGCTGGATGGGGGAGAGCTTCATCGAGACCATGAACGGGAGATCTGCCGGTCAGGAGGTAGAGCTTTCGTGGTTAGAAATGAGGTCTTGATTCAGAGTTTGTCAATCAAGCTCAGCGGAACGAATCGGAGCATGTGCGGTACTTACCAAGTGTTGAACCCTCAATGAGAGTACGACTCCGTATCACAGAGAGAGTGCGGCTCCGTGTCGCTACTCGTAGATGAATGCATCTATTTCCTGTCCGTCCTTGTCGAATCTCTTCCAGATTCCGATTTTGCAGCCATTTGCATACTCCCCGCTTGTGAACAAATGGCCTTCACCAGCCCACTCCCATGAGGGTCCGTGGCGTTCATCGTTAAGGTAATTGAGTTCGCCGCGGTAAGTCGGATCCACCGCTTGCCATATCCATTCGCCAACTCTTTGCCCCTGCTTGCATTTTCCGCGCGCCAGGATCTGGCCGCCATCGTGCCATAGAGTCCAAACGCCATGGGCCAACCCATTGCGCACAGGTCCGGAAGCGCTCGCGCCCATCCAGACTTCATGCTCACCGCTGAGTTTGACAACGTCACCTGTGAGCTCTGCATCAAAGGGTGGTTGTCCAAGCTTTTGCCTAGCTCTAATTGCGGACCAAACAGCCTCGAAGTGCATCTCCGGCCAATACAGGCTGTGGTGATCAAAAAACAGCGGTAACTCAACCATCCTGTTTAGGCGATTTCTTTCCAAGGTCGACTCATCGGTGTCCGATATGTCCCACCACCACTCTTTGCGAATCGGTCGCGGGCGGGGGTAGGGATAGGCGTTGCCTCCACATTGTTCGTACAGAGACCTGACCTTCCCATCAAAGACCAACGAAGAGCCTGACAATTGATCCCCATTCAGTATGGCTTCCAAATGAATTTTGAATTTCTCGAGAGAGGCACCATTTGCGCTATCAATCGCAATCAAGCCTTCGATGGCATCCAGGTGCAAACTTGGTCGATAGTCAAATGAGACTGTTTCAAACAAATCCATATAGAATTCTCGAGCCATAGCCAAGTTGCCTAGCTCAAGAGCGTGATGGCCCTGTTGCAAGTGCTCCCACGCGTGATCTTTTGGCCGCCCATTAAGTTCCCTTACCGGCTGCCACACAAGCCCTCCATCATCTGAGCATGACGGGAGTTGCAATAGGCAGGCAACTAGCATTGCTGCAATGCCAAATTGCCGGCCAAATCCAGGGCTGAGTGGAAATTGAAATTCTTGGTAATGGTTCAATTGAAACACCTCGATTGGAGCCAGCTTCGACCCCAGCCCTCGACTATTCAACAGTACCGCACAAGCTAGTGGGGGAGGCCATAATGGCCAAATTGGCCAGGAAGCCAGCGATCCCTCAGGTACAGAGCCAGGCTCCATCCCAAGCTCAAACGATCGATAAGTACTGCACTAGTTGGGTGAGAGGGGAGCTGCACCGTGTCCATACCGGGGAGATCCGCAGGTCACGAGGTCGAGCTTCTGTGGTCGGAGGTGAGATCTTGATTCAAGGGTTGTCAATCAAGCTCTTCAGAACGAACCGGAGTACGTGCGGTACTTATCAGGGGTTGAACTCTCAATGAGAGTCCGACTCCGTATCGGGACTTAAGTTCGAATTGGAGTACGTGCGGCACTTGTGACGGGTTGAACTTTCAATGAGAGCCTGACTCCGTACCTGGGTGGGCTGCGGCTTGTAGCTCGGTCATCAAGCTGCGGAGTTGGTGGGCTTGGCGTTGGGAGAGTTCTCCTGTCGTGGGTTGGAAAGGGCCGTCGCTGGTGGGGTCTTGGCTTTCGCTTGTGCTCGTGATTTGCACTTGGCCGTTTGAGTCCAAGTGCCCGACAACGCGAGTTTTTCCGAAGCGGAGTACGCATTGCTTGTCGTCGCTGAGGAGTAGCCAGTTGTAGCCGCCGCCGCCCTTGAGCTTGACGCCCAGTTCGGCCGTGCGCGATTGCAGGGGCGCTTGATCTTGTGCTTGGTCCGGTAGCCTTAGTTGCAACAACTCGCATAGGGCTCCGGCTAAATCGACCAAGCTTGCTGCGCCGCTGCTGCGCCGGCCGCCGTTGACGCGGCTGGGCAATTCGACCCATAGGGGGGCGCGCAGGGAGGCATCCAATTTGGGGATGGAGTCGTCTGCGCTGGGGGACCTTTGCGAATTCAAACCCGCGATCACAGTCAACGTATCAATGGCGCGTTCACTCGCCTGCATCTCGCCGCGGATGGCGGAGAGCAAGAGTGCGACTTCGGAAGCTCCCGGACCCGCATCTTCCAAGTGCAGCCAAACCAGCACGCGTTCGTCCGGCAGTTCGCTCAGAAACTCGCGTGCATGTCGCGCCAACTCCGACGCGCCGGCGCCGGGTTCTTCAATTACGGTTTCAAAGCCCTCGATGCGGCCCGCAGTGGCCAGCGGTTCCGCAAGAATGGCTGCCGTGCGCGTGCCCGCCGCGCGCGCCGCAGAAGCCACGCTCCAGGCACCTTCCTCAAGACTCATGTTGGCGGAGGTCGCGCCGTGACTCGTGGGCCAGCGGCCGGTCCACAAACTAACCGCGCTGGCCACCGGGTCGGAACTGGGCGCATAGCACTGCTCAACCAACGCGGCGCCCTTTTGGAAACTTCCAAAGAAGGGGTCGAGCTCCGCTCCGCGTTCGGGCCAATGGCCACTCGTGACGATGATGCTGTGGATCCAGCGCGACTCCGGGGCCGCGATGCCGGCCTCTTCCGCGTGGCTCGCCCAGCGAATCAGGCTGACCGCGGGGAATAGGAGCACCAGGACTCCCACAATGTATTTGGCTGCGCGCTCGTTCACATTCTTCCTGTAACCGCACACGCGACGGGATGCAAAAGGGAAGCGCCGAAGTCGCGGGATCTTTGTGGGGGCGGCATTCCAATCGGCCTCAAAGGCGCGCGAGCGGGTTGGACGCGGCCTGCCGCCTCACTTGAGCGCGGGCTACAGCTTGCCGCAGATGGCCATCCAGCGCAGGCGCAGGACCATCGTGTAGCCCTGCAGCAGAATGCCCATGTTCAAGGTCGATTCGCCGCGCACGCGGTCGATGAATTCGATCGGGACCTCGGCGATCGGGATGCCCGCTCGGGCGGTCTTGAAGAGCAGTTCCTGCACGATCGCGGGACCCGGCGAAAAGGTTTTGTCCACGTCGATTTGCTCGAGGGTCGAGCGGCGCCAGCAGCGGAAGCCCGAGTTGCAATCGCTGACGGGCACGCCCAACAGCACGCGGATGTAGCCATTCGCGAGTCGCGTGACCCATTGCCGCGCAAAGGAGCGATCGTTGTCCGTGCCGCCTTCCACGGCGCGCGAGCCGAGGACCAGGCCGACTTCGCTTCCGGCCTGGTTCAGGCGCTCAACCATCGAGGGGATGAAGCGCGGGTGGTGGGAAAAATCCGCATCCATCTCGATCACGATTTCCGCGCCCATTTCCAGGGCGCGCAGAAAGCCTTCGCGACCGGCTCGACCGCGTCCGCGATCTTCGGTGCGGTGCAGCACGGAAATCCGCGGCTCGGCCTGGCCCGCTTCCTGGACCATCTTCCAGGTTCCGTCCGGCGAATCGTCGTCGATCACCAGGACCTGCACATTCGGTCCCAGGGCGAGCAGTTCGCGGCAGAGATCCAGGATGCAATCCGCCTCGTTGTAGGTCGGGACCGTGCAGACGATGGCTGCTTCTTGATTGGCGAGGGGCATGGGGGCGCTGGCGCGAAAGGTAGCGGTAGCGCGCGCCGTGCGAAAGGGCGGGCTACGATCCTTCGAGTCCCTATTTTCGGGGCGCGCAACGCTCAGGCTGGAGC
>JAJDES010000267.1 GCA_029259675.1 Planctomycetota bacterium | reverse complement strand
AGGAGTCCGGGACCAGTTGGGAGGAACTCCTGGTCCTAGCCCCCGACTGGGTCACCGCCCGCATCAATTTGGGTATTGCCAGCCTCAATAAGGAAGGTGGCGAAGAACCGGCTGTGGGCATCTTTGAACGCGTGCTCGAAGAAGATCCGGACAGCCCCTGGGCTCACTTCTGTTTGGGAATCCTGCTCGCGCGCAAGAACATGCCGGAGCGCGCGTTGGAGCACTACCGAGCTGTCCTGGAAGTCGATCCGACCGACCCCGACACTCACTTTCGTATCGGCAGCTTGCTGCGCGAGCTCGGCCAAGACGAGCAAGCCGTTCAAGCCTTGGAAACCGCCTTGGGTCACCAGCCCTTGTTGCTTGGTGCCAGGTACGAACTCTCCGGAGTGTTGAACTCCCTCGGCCGCGAAGAGGAAGCCGAGCGCGCTTTGGCCGAATTCGAAGCACTGCGCGCATCGGGTCGCGGCATCAAGCGCGAGTTGATTTACGGCAAGATGGGTTTCTACGCCCAAGCCATTCGCGAGTTCGCCTTGCCGCAACCGGTCATCGAGCCGCGCAAACCCGCCGCCGTTCGCTTTGTTGACGTCAGCGAAGAGCTGGGCTTGGACGCCAAGGAGATGCGACACCGCGGCCCGGGCACGGGCGAATTTTCAACCTGGATCACCGGTCGCAGCCGCGCCGGCTCGGTCTCGGGCGGAGTGTCCATTTGCGATGTGGACGTCGACGGCGACAGCGACGTGCTGATTGCGAATTTCGGACCCGGGCCCGAAGTGGTGGCGCTCATCAACGAAAACGGATCACTCAGCCAACAATCCGACGAGTTGGGTCTGTCCAAGGAAAGGGCGCGCACCGTTTGCATCGCAGCCGCTGACTTCGACGGCGACAGCTTGCCCGACCTATTCCTCGGTCGCGCCGAACAAGATCGAATTTTGGCCCGCGAAGAAGAGGACTTCATCGGCCCCTTCGCACGCACCTTCGACGGCGCCGGTGAACTTGAGGAAGCAACCTACTCCTGCGCCATCGGCGACTTGGACCAAGACGGCGATTTGGACTTGGCCCTCGGTCGCCATGAGAGCTTGGCGCTTTTCCGCTGGAAGGGCGACGGGTTCGAGCGCGTGCAAAACGAAAACACTCCCAACATCATGGGCCCCGTGCTTTCCGTTTTGGTGGCCGACATCGACGGCGACGGCGACCTCGACATCACCGCCGGATCCCCCACCGTGCGCGCCTTTGCCAGCGATCGCGATTGGGGCTTCAGCGAAGTGGGTTTGCCCACGGCCGGTACCGACCCCTGCGCTTCCTTTCGCTTGGGCGATGTCAACGGCGACGGATTGAGCGATTGGACGCTGAGTTCGCCCGCTTCCACCACGCGCCTCTTGATCGCCGATCAAACGGAGGGCTTTGTCAGCGATCCGGCATGGGATCTGGCGGCCGGCCGCTCGCGGGGCACCGGCAATTCACTCGTCGACTTGGATCGCGATGGAGATCTCGACTGCTTGAGTATCGGCACGGGGCTGACTTACTTTCGCAACGACGGCGACGATGGTTGGAAGGGAATGCAATCCGAACTCGGACTGAACATTCCGCGGGCCGAGTTAGAAAATGTGCGCGGGCACGCGCTCTTCGACTTGGAGGGCGACGGCGACTTGGACCTGATCATGGTGCGCAACGGAGGAACCCCGCTCTTGCTACGCAACGAAACGCCCCCCAGCGGACTCTTGGATTGGATTGGAATTGTGCCTGAGGGCGTCAAGTCCGGTGAACAGGCCCGCGGCAAATCCCTCGGCGTCGGCGCGCGGGTTGAAGTCACCTCGGGCGCGCGCACCCAAGTTGCGTACTCGCGACTGGGCGGCGGCATGTGCAGCATCGCACCCGAGGTACTTCACTTCCAATTGGCCGGCGAAGAGCGCGCCGACGTTCGAATCCTTTGGGCCGACGGCGTCATCCAAAACGAAATGGATCTGGCCGGCGGGCAAGTGCACGTCATTGAGCAAGTGGACATCAACGCTTCGTCATGCCCGTTGATCTTTGCCTGGGACGGCTCGCGCTTTCGCTACGAAACCGATTGCTTGGGCGTCGGCGGCATCGGCTTTTGGATCGGCCCCAAGCTTTACGGTCAACCCGATCCGGAAGAAGTGGTGCGCATCAAAGGCCCCATGGAGCTGCGCGACGGCATGTTCGAATTGCGCCTGGCGGAACCGATGGAGGAAGCCACTTATCTGGACGAAGCCAGCTTGATGCGCGTGCTTCATCCGCAAGGCACCGCGGCCTACGTGGACGAGCGCTTTGCCTTTGAGGAACCCCTGGCGAGCGGCAGACCACTGTTGATCATTGAAAGCGAGCGCCTCTTCGCGCGCGACGCCGTAAGTCGGCCGCTCAGCTCGCCCGAAACGTCCGCGCAATACAGGCCCTTGAGCTTTGAAGAAGGTCGCGCATCCGCATCCGACCAAAGCGCCGTGGAAGGTGGGCGCCGGGACACCGAAGCGCTGCTATCCGTGGACCGTATTGCAGCCGCGCCCTTTGCGGTGCACAAGCGACTCTTGGGCTACGCAGAAGAATGGTGCACGGAACTCGAGTTCGACGCCGGCGACTTGCCCGACACGGACGAGCCGCTGTTCATGTTTATCGACGGGTGGGTTGAGTATCCCTACTCGCGACTGAATTTGGCGGCCGCCCAAGCGGACCTGTCGATCGAACCCTGGAGCCTGGAAGCTCCCGATGGGAATGGCGGTTGGCGCGTTGTGTCGGAGCAGTTCGGTTACCCGGCCGGCAAGCCGCGCAACATGGCCTACGAAATCACACCCTTCCTCGAAGACCTGCGCCAGGGCGACAGCATTCGCATGCGCTTGCGTTCGAATATCGAAGTCTTCATCGATCGCATCTTTTTGGCCCGCGACGTTTCCGCCCGCGAGGGTTGGATGCAAACCTCCGAAGTGCACCCGTCCAGCGCCGACATGCGCTTTTGTGGTTTTCCGCGGACCTTTGCACCCAATGGAGCCAAGCCGCTCGAATTCGATTACGCCCACCGCGACCGCACCAGCGATTTCAAAACCCTCGCCGGGCGCTACAGCGAATTCGGCGATGTGCTGGATCTCGTGCAAAGCCGGGACGATCGCTTCGCCATCTTCGGACGCGGCGAAGAAATCGCACTGCGCTTCGACCCGGCTGATTTTGCGCCCGCGCAGGCGGGCAGCGAAACGGAGCTGAGCGAACGCACGTTCTTCATGCGCGTCAAGGGTTACTGCAAGGACATGTGCCCGCAAACGGCCTATCCCAAGACCCTGGAGCCCCTGCCCTTCGCAGCAATGGAAAGCTACCCGCCACCAACGCCCCTGGGTGCGCGCCACCCGTCGCTGCGTGCGACATCCAACACGCGCGTAGAACCACCCGCCCGCCCCGTGCGCTAGGCGCAAAAGCCCGATCCCGAACATAAGCATTGGGAACGGACCGAAACGGAACACGTAATCTGCCCAACGCGGCTTCGGCCCAATCAGCTCCCTCCTTCGCTCGGCTGACTGCCGCTGCGGAAGCATGCCGCACCGCTCCTGTCGCATCCCAACAATTTGACTATGGACCTTTACTACGCCGCCGCCATCCAAGTGGATCGGCCCTGCCCCCAGGATCGCAAGGGGATTGCCGCCAACACCAAGCGTTGCCTCGAATTGCTTGAGCAAGCGGTTGTCGGCTACAAGCCGTTCCACGATGTGCGCCTGGCTGTGTTCCCCGAGTTCGGTTTGGCCGCGCCCGTTTATCCGACTGCGGAGGAGTTGGCTGAAAAATTGGCCGTTGAAGTTCCGGGGGAGCACATCGAGGCTTTTCAAGCCAAGGCGCGCGAGCTCAACTGCTATGTGCAAACGCCCAGCTTGATTGAGATCGACCCGCGCTTTCCGAATGCGCTCTTCAACACAACTTGCCTGGTCGGTCCCGAAGGAATTCTTTCCCGCTACCGCAAGTTGAACCCGTGGATTCCCTGGGAAGTGCACACGAGTCCGCACGACATTCCCGACTATCCCGATGATCCGCTGCCCGTTACGGAAACCGAGATTGGACGCCTGGGAGTAGCTACGTGTTACGACTGGCTGTTTCCCGAAGTCACGCGCGAGATGGCTCTTAAGGGCGCGGAAGTCTTGATTCGGATTTCGGCTTACATGGATCCCTGGGGAGCCACACCGCCGATGGATTGGTGGACCGTCATCAACCGTGCGCGCGCCATTGAAAACACCGCCTGCGTCGTGGCTTCGAACCAAGGCGCCGAACTCGGCAATTACCCGCCTTTTTCATGGCCCGGCGGGAGCATGATCGTGGACTACGACGGGCGCGTCATGAGCGAGGCTCCGCCCGGACCGGGCGAGCGAATTGTGGTCGGTCCGATCCACCTCGCCTCGCTGCGAGCGGAGCGAGCTCGGCGACAGGGTCATGCCATGCTCGCCCACTTGCGAACCGAGCTTTATACATCTCAGCGCCGGCCCCAATACCCGCCCGCCGACGCGTCGGAGCGCAACGTGGAATCCCAAGAGCGCCGCATCGAGCAATCAAAATCCCGCTTGGGGTGGTAGTTGCGCGCCCCAGGGCCGTGGCCGTTTCGAACTGAGGCCGCTCTATAAATAGGGTTCCGAGACAGTCCTTTTTCAGAATCGGGCCAATTACCAAATTCGGTACTCCCCTATAGGCGATTCGCGGTAAAAAGGGAGCTGGTCATCACTCAGAGCCCTCGTGGTGGGTTTTGAATTACGGATCTGTGAGAGGAGTCCCGTGATGGCCCGCTTCCCCAATGCAACTGACTCGCAATTCGGACTATTCAGTCCGCGTGTTGCTCTTTTTAGGGCTGCACCAGGACCGTCGTATTTCCATGCTGGAGCTTAGCCAAGCCCACGGCATTTCCCGCGACAACGCCGTGAAGCTCGTTCGCAAGCTCGCATCCGGCGGTTGGGCAAAAACCATTCGCGGGCGCAAGGGCGGAGTCTCGCTCGCTGTTCCGCCAAACCAAATCAACATCAGCGAAGTGATTCGCCACACCGAGCCCGGCCCCATGCTCCAGGGCTGGCAAAACGGCAGTCGCACGAATGGAATCCCTGTTTCCGCCAAGCGCCTTTCCGAATTGCTCGACAAGGCCTTTGAGGAGTTTTATGCGGTGCTCCAAACGCAAACCTTGGCCGACTTGCTCACGGGCCAAGCCGCTCAACTAAGCACGCTTGCTCCCGTGGCAAATTCGCGCAACCTCGGCCGTGCTCCCGGCGCCGCCGCGAACGGGTCCCTCAATTCGGCGAATCGCCACTAGAACCCTTCCAATTCGAGGACGGTACTAATCCCTTGGGCCGTTGGGACCAAGGGGCAAAGCGCTCGCGCGTGCTGAATTCGGAGCCGAGGCGGGCCAAAAAACCGGGGCGAATCATGGCGGGAAAGGCCTCTGAGCCCTCTCTAGGGCTCATTGCGGGCATTGCGGTCGCGTTTGCAGCTTTGCGGTAGCCGGCAAGCTCAAGGGCGAGTTAGGCCGAGGTCGATGGGGTCAGATGATCCTCGCTGCACTCCAGGCCGGTCAGGGCCCGATTTTCGGGCCTGATTCACCCATGTCCGATTCCCCCCACAGTTCCCCCTCGCAGGTGCGAGAAATCTACAGGCGTGCCGTCGCCGCGGGCAAAACCGTGGTCGCCGTGGCCATGGGAGCGTCGAGGCCCAAGGCCTTCCGCTTCCGCGTGGGAGACGAGGCAGCCGAACACCTGCTGCACGAGACGCAGCGCGAATTGAACACCTGGCCCGCGGCCGAAGTGCATTGCCAGATGATCGAGGATCGCTTTGTTGCCGTCTGCATCGAAGCGGACTTCCAAATGGCTGAGCAGGAAGCGCTTGTGCGCATTCTCAATCTCAGCGAGAGCTGCAATCCGGCCGCGCGCACCGCCGCCGGACTCGCGCGCACAACGCCGGGCTCGCCCATCGCCCTGGAAGCACTGATCCAAGTCGCCCTCGAGGGCTTGGACGTTGCGCAAGCGGGCGGAGGCTTGCGCGCCGTGCACACCGAACTGTACGAGCTATTCCAAAGCAAGCACCTGCGCGAGAACCCGCAATGGGTGGCGCCGCAACCGGAACCGATTGCGCCTCCCGCCGAGCCCGAAGCCAAAGCTGAGCCCACGGCCGAAGCTGCAGCGCAAAGGCAAGCGACCGCAAACGTTGAACAAACGGAAGCCTCCAGCGATCAACCGGAAGCACCGCTCCCCAACGATCCAATCCATGCCGGCAGCCTTGATACCCTCAAAGAAACTCTCCCGCCGATTCACACCGAGTTGATCGACGCCATCGAAGCGCGAGCCCAGGACATTGATCCCGAGGCCACCGACTTCCGCCGTCAACGCCGCGAACTGATTGAAGAGGCGGTGCGCATGGCGCGCACGGAATGGGAAAGTTCCAGTTCGCAAGCGATTGAACAGCACCACCAGCAAGTCGACAACTTGCAGCGCCGCATAGAGAAGCTGCGCAACGAATTGAACGACACCGAGCGCGAACTCAAACTGGCCAAGGTGCACGGAAGCTACGACGACGGTGTCCCTTCCATCTATCGCAACGCCGCAGGTTTGCTCGACACGGACGCGCAGTACGAACTCAAGCGGGACTTGATGGGCATGATCTTCCGCTCAAACCTCGACCTGCGCCGCCACTTGCGCCACCTGGGCTAAGAGCGCTTGCAACGCCGATTGCGCAACAAAGAGCTGCGCTAAGCAATTCCGCCGCTTTGCGCCCAACTGCGCCCGGGGCTTTGCGACGCGCAAAGCCAAAACGTGCGGGCGCAACGCCGCGAGTGAGGTTCGGATTTTCGCGCCGCCGGGACATCGCCAAATTTGCGCGCGATCCAATCGATCCCGGAAGCTCCACCAAGGGCATCCCGCAGTCCCGCGCAACAGCCCACAAAAAAAGCGGGACCCATTTACCTCACTGTCGAAGCAAATGGATCCCGGTTTACGCGTTGCGTTTCGAGAACAGCGTACGCGATCACAATTGCCGCGACGCGCTCTCCAAACATGTTCGCCAGTAGCGAACAGAATGGTTCTATTCGGCGAAATGGCCTCAAACAAGCTTCTACCCTCCGAATTCTCCATTTTTTTGACCGAAATATTTCGCGGACTTGGGCCCGAATCCACGCCGCCTGAAAGCGATTGCCCATCAATCTGCCCACTCTCCCCGCACGCCGAAAGCAACTCACCCCCACTCTCCACGCGAGCGTTCTGAACGGATTCGGTTGCGTGGTGATTTTCTTGGGAACCCGGCACAGTCGGGACCCCAAGTCGTGCCAGGCAGCAAAAAAGGGCGATTCGTCGAGGCTTGACCGTAAAAGGCGCTACAGGAGGGTCTGCTTGGCCGGCGAGAAGCTGCAAGTTGATGGCACAGAAGCGCTTGTGCGCCCCTACAACGCAATGGGCGCGACTCAGCCAAGTCCGTTCACGAACGTTGCAGCTGTACGCCCCAAAGCCCACAAAGCGCAGCACAAGGCGAAACCCTGTCCAAACGATCCCTTGATCAATCGGCGACCTCCAGGCATCACCTGGCTATGATGCCGACCCATCAATCGGAGCCAATCAATGGACTTTTTTGAACAATCGCTGGAACGTCACCGGGAACTCAAAGGCAAAATTGAGATCCGCTCGCGCATGCGCCTCGAAACACTCGAGGATTTGTCGATTGCCTACACCCCGGGAGTAGCGCGACCCTGCGAACGCATCGCGGAAAACCCCGCCGAAGCGTGGGATTTGACCTGGAAGGGACGCACCGTCGCCGTTGTCTCCGACGGCTCCGCAGTGCTCGGATTGGGCGATATCGGCCCCGAAGCATCCCTGCCCGTGATGGAGGGCAAAGCCGCCCTATTCCGCGAATTCGCGGGCGTTGACGCCGTTCCCGTAGTGCTCAACGCGCACGACCCGCAGGAAATCATCTCCATCGTGCGCGCCATCAGCCCGACTTTCGGAGGCATCAACCTCGAAGACATTTCGGCTCCGCGCTGCTTCGAAATCGAAGACGGCCTGCAGGACATCGGCATTCCCGTCCTGCACGACGATCAACACGGCACCGCAATCGTCCTCTTGGCCGCCTTGATCAACGCCTCGCGCGCGCTGAACACTTCGCTTGCACACCTGAACATCGTGCTCAACGGCGCCGGCGCAGCGGGCCTGGCCATCGCCAACTTGCTCACCTGCCAAGATCAAGCCGAGCAATGCATACCCGTGGGCAGCCTGCGCGTGTGCGATTCCAAAGGCATCATCTGGCCCGGCCGCCCCGGCAACAATCCGCAAAAGGAAACCATCGCGCGCCTAACCAACCCCGACGGAGACCAAGGCGATCTGCGCGACGCCCTGCGCGGAGCCAACGCCTTCATCGGCGTGAGCAAAGGCAACCTCTTGAATGCGGACGACATTCGCCTGATGGAGCCCGAATCAATCGTTTTGGCCATGGCCAACCCGACTCCCGAAATCCTCCCCGACGAAGCCGTGCGCGGCGGCGCAGCGATTGTGGGAACGGGCCGCAGCGACTTCCCCAATCAAGTCAACAACGTGCTCGCCTTCCCCGGACTCTTCCGCGGCGCCCTGGAGTCACGCGCCAAGCGCTTCACCACCGGCATGAAGTTCGCCGCCATCCAAGCGATCTGCGAAGGTGTAGAAGAACCGACCACCCACCGCATCCTGCCCTCCCCCTTCAACCGCTCCCTAGCCGTCTCCGTAGCCAACGCAGTAGCCGAATCCGCAAGACGCGCCAAGGTCTGCCACGAGTCAACGAAGGACACCGAATAGTCACGCGGTACGCGCAGATGTAGGACCCCAATCCTTCCGGGCTGAGGCCTACAGCTCCCGACTTCGACGAGCAGCAATCGCACTTCTCAAGCGTTGTGAACTGACTTGCTTTAGTGGGCTTATCTGGGCTGCAAGGGCGCGCAACCGCTTCTCTGCAATCAACTTGCATGCTCGCGCCGATGGAGAAGGCTCTCCGAATCGAGCCCCGTCAGCCCAATCAGGCCCGAAGCGCTCTTCTTTACTTCTCAGTAGGGCATCCTGCTCCGGTGGCGCCCGAATCCCCATGATGAAGCACACGCAACCTAGTCAGTTCACAAGCGTTTCCAACATCGCAAGGGGTATGGCGCGCGGCAACGGTGTCACAACAACTTCGTGTGGCACGGCACAGCGCAGCTTGATCTGAATTCAGATTGACCGAGCGCCAATCCGCAAAACGGCGCTAAGCACCAATCTAAAGTGAGATCCGTTGTCGCCTCACTGCGGCGAATAGTAGTCACGGTCTTCAAGCGAAGGCGGCATGCAAGTCATTTCGTCTGCGGCGTCCGGATCATCATGGGCGTAGCGATAGCCTTCGCCGTAGCCGACGTCCTTCATCAACTTCGTTGATGCGTTGCGCAAGTGCATGGGAACGGGCTCAGCCCCCGTCTGCTCCACATCCTTAGCAGCTTCACCATAGGCCCGATAAATCGCGTTGCTCTTAGGCGCACGCGCCATATAAACCGCCGCTTGCACCAAAGCCAACTCCCCTTCCGGGTCGCCAAGTTGGTGATAAGCCTGAGCCGCATCCAAGCAAACCGAAAGCGCGCGCGTGTCTGCCAGCCCGATATCCTCAATCGCAATCCGCACCAAGCGTCGCGCCAGATAACGCCGATCCTCCCCCGCCTTCAGCATCCGAGTCAACCAATAGGTCGTCGCGTTCGAATCCGAATTGCGAATGCTCTTGTGCAGTGCCGAGATCAGGTTGTAGTGCTCTTCACCAGTCTTGTCGTAGTGCAGATGCTTGCGCTGCAAAGCCTCCGTAATCAACTCATCCGTCAACTCCCCCGCCTGCCCCACCAAATCCGCAGCCGTCTCCAAAAGCGTCAAAGCGCGCCGAGCATCCCCATCCGCCGCCTTCGCAATACGTTCCAACCCCGCACGCTCGATCGAAACCTCGCCGCCGAACCCGCGCTCATCATCCAAAGCGCGCTGCATCACATTGCAAAGCGCATCCACATCAAGCTGCTCAAGCACCAAAACCCGCGCGCGCGACAAGAGCGGCCCAACAATCTCGAAAGAAGGATTCTCCGTCGTCGCCCCAATCAAAAGAATGTCGCCCCGCTCCACATAGGGCAGAAACGCATCCTGCTGAGCCTTATTAAAGCGATGGATCTCATCGACAAACAACAAAGTCCGCTCGCCCTTCGAACGCTGCAAGCGTTCCGCCTCAGCCATCACCACACGCACTTCCTTGATCCCGGAAGTCACCGCCGAGAACGGCACAAAACGCAAGCTGCTGCGCTGGGCCAATAGTCGCGAAAGAGTCGTTTTCCCAGTCCCCGGCGGCCCCCAAAGAATCAGACTCTGACGCAGCTCGCGCTCGAGCAACAACGAAAGCACCTTGCCCTCGCCCAGCAGTTGATGTTGCCCCTCATACTCCTCAAGCGTGCGCGGCCGCATGCGTTCGGCCAAGGGCGCATCCGGCCCCGCCTCCGCAAGCAACTCCGAACCTTCGTCGGCCTCTCCAAAAAGTCCGCTACTCATGACACAACGCACGCCAACGCCCGGCCGCATAGAGCAACAGCGAAGCGGCCACCGAAACATTCAAGGACTCAACCCCTCCCGCCATAGGAATGCGCACAGCTTCCATACCGCGCGCCTCACGAGGCAATTCCCCGGTCTCCCCCGCAACCCAAAGCGCAACCCCACCCGACCAATCAAAACCCTCGTGATCTTTAGCCCCGCCCATATCCGCCCGCACCTGCCGCAATCCGCAAGCGGACGCCCAAGCAGCAACCTCACCCGCACTCACATGCGCAACAACAGGTAGTCGCAACAAACTCCCCATCGACCCGCGCAAGGCTTTCGAATTCTCCGGCCGCGCACCCCCCTCAAGCGCAACCAAAGCCGAAGCCCCAGCCGCCTCCGCCGAACGCGCCAAAGCCCCCAAGTTGCCGGGATCCGACACCCCCGCAACCACCAAAACCAAAGCGTCCTTGGGCAGCAACAAATCGCCCAACCCCAAACTTTCACCGCGCCGAGCAATCGCCATCGCCCCGGGCGAACTAACGAGAGAACTAGCCGCCGCCAAAAGCTCATCGCGCACCAACCGCAACGCTCCATCCGCCCCGGCCCCAAGCCGCTCCTGCCAACGCTGGGCCAAATCCGCACGACTTTCCGCTACGCAGAGAAGCTCAAATTGAAGCCCCGCCCCAAGCGCATCCTCAATCAAGCGCTCGCCTTCGAGCAGCAACATTTCCGGCTCCTTCCCCCGCTCCACAGCGCGCAAACGCTTGAGTGCCGGGTTCTGGGCCGAGTGAATGGTAGACAGCTCGACCATGCTGCCGTTATAGCATCTCTATGGATGACTCCCGATACCCGCGCCGATGAGCGCATTAGCCACAGGCCGCGTCGTACGCACCGACGCCAAGGTCGTCCACGTTGATTTCGACGGAGA
>JAJDES010000266.1 GCA_029259675.1 Planctomycetota bacterium | reverse complement strand
AAACGCTTGGCCAGGAGCCGTTCCTTCATGGAAGGCCCGGCGGCCTTCTTGCGCTCCAGCCGTTCGCGTTCCTTTTCCTCAGAGGTGGCCGGCCCGATGTGAACCGTACCGCCGCATTGGCGGCAACGGGCCTGGTCGTGGGCGAAATTGGTGGGGATGCGGTATTCCGCATCGCAGCTGGAGCAAAGGCCTGAACGGTATTCCATCGCGGTGAATCAATCGCTCTCTGCGCGGGGCAGGATCGAGTTAGGGCTTGAGGACAGGTTCAACACTAAGTGAACGTTGCGGTGATGTGGAGAGAAACTGGATGCGACCCGAAGGAGCGCTGAATGGGGGTGTTGGGCAGGGCGCAGATTGAGGCCGCGTGCGGTTGCGGGACTCAGTCCTCCTGGGACACGGGATCGCGCCCCTCAAAGGTATCCCGGTTCTGCCACCACCAGGCAAACCACTGTCGAACGGAGCTCATTCTGCGTTCCTCGGTGGTGCCCGTGGAGGAGCCCACGAGGGCTTGGGGTTTGTACCCGAAGAATTGCCCGGTGATGTCTCGCAGGGCAAGGACGATGATATTGGCTTGAATCGCCTCTTTCTGAGTCTCGAGTTTGTTCTCATACAAACCCGTAAGGAGAATCGGAATGGCGGGCTTGCCGATGGCGATGATGGCGCGCTTGGCGTCTCCGGACTCGGTGGTCAAGTCCAGATTGATCATGGTGGCGAAGAGCGTGTCGATTCGAGACCGCAATGCGGGCGGGGTATCCGCCAGGTGTTCGAGGGGCTCGGGCGTTTTCTCGAGCACCCTTGAGCCGTCGCTGAGCGTGACTTTTTCGACGCCGCGATTTTGTTCGCGCTTTTGATCGGCTTCGGTGAAGTAAAGCTCCATCGAGCCCACCTGCCAACGCTCTTGCGCATAGACCAAAGTCCAGGCCCAGGTGCGCGATTCGCCCTCGGGGTCGCTCATGGATGTGCGCACTTCCGCGCTGCGATCGCCTTCGCTGATCACTTCACCATCGTAGGGGACCAGATTGGCAAGCGGATGTTCGGGCGCGCATAGCTCGGTCGCAATATCGCGCAGCCATTCACGCTTGGCAAAACCCTCCATGGCGGACCAAGCTTGTTCGGCTGCGAGCAGGGCATCCGCGCGCTCTTTGGCATTCAATTCAAAGAAGGGCGCGGCATCTGTAGCTTCGGCGCGGCGCGTGCGATCCCACAACAGGAGCGGACCATACAGCCTGTTTTGTAGGGACTCGCTGCGCTGGTTGGTGATGGCCTGGCAAAAATCGCGCACGCTGCGGACCGCTTCGGAATCCCATCCGGTGGGGTCAACCAGCGCGGGCGCGGGGGAGGCAACTTCTTCGGTTGTTTCGCTGGCGCCAACTTCGTCAAAGCCGGTCGAGTTGCTCTTGTTGGACAAGATGGCGAACAACAGGATCAGCGCGGCGACGGCGAAGACCGCAATCCAGGGCGCGGATTTGGACCCACCGCCGCGGCGCGGCGCCGGCGCGAGCACGTCGCGCGCGCGGTAGAGCTTTTGACAGGAGCCGCAGCGCACGCGTGCGCCTTCCTGATGGTCAGGAAGCTGCGCGCGCACATTGCAGAAGGGGCACTCGATCTGCATGGATGGATTGTCGGGGGGATGGGGCCCGTTGGGTGCCTGCTGCACTCGAGCGGGCGGACTCTAACAAAGCAGGCCCTTGAGCCGGACGCCGAGCGAAGCTTGGCGCCGATTGCGAGCATCGGCCCGAAGTTCCGTGCCTGGTCGGGTCCGGAATCTAGGCTGGGGCGCCCACAGGCTGCGAAGGAATCGGATCTCTGTCGCTGCGATTGAGGTGTGAGTGAGCTGGATGGGCCTCGCGGCCACGATAAGCGGGCGGCTCTTGGGGTGCAACCGTGACGCAGCCCCAAGCCGTTGCCAGAATGGAACTTCCGTCACCAAGGGACCTAGCGGGGGCGACCCGGCGGGCGCGACCCGGTGGGCGATCTAGCGAGGTCCGATTCCGTGCCCCGCAAGTGGCTCGATCCTGGCCCGGCAATCGCAGTGCGATGGCCCCCCATTCCGGCCGGGCACTACCCGCGCCCGCAGCGCTGTTTCCGATCCAGACCGGTTTTTTCGTCCATCCCGTTTCAAGCTCCCTTATCCAGTTGTCTCCTGCAACCGGCCCCGCGTTCATGTCCGCTTCGAAATCCCTATTTCAACTCGAGTGTCCCCACCCGCCCCGGGGCGATCAACCCGAGGCGATTCGCGCCCTCCTGGAGTGGGTGCGCGCGGGCAACAAGCACCAGTGCCTGCGCGGCATCACGGGCTCGGGCAAGACCTTCACCATGGCCTCGGTTGTGGCCGAACTGGGGCGGCCGACGCTGCTGCTATCGCCCAACAAGACCTTGGCGGCGCAGCACTACTCGGAGTTCAAGGAGCTGTTTCCGCACAACGCCGTCGAGTACTTCGTCAGCTACTACGATTACTACCAGCCCGAAGCCTACGTGGTCTCTTCGGATACGTTCATCGAGAAGGATGCCAGTCGCAACGAGAATATCGAGCGCTTGCGCAACAGCGCGACGCGATCGCTGCTCGAGCGCCGCGATGTGATCATCATTGCGTCGGTCTCGTGTATATACGGCTTGGGCTCGCCGTCGAACTACACGGAAATGGCGCTATCGATCCAACGCGGGGACGCGATCGGGCGCGACGATTTGTTGCGCCGTCTGACGCAAATGCAGTACCCGCGCAACAACCTGGACTTTCGGCGCGGAACCTTCCGCGCGCGCGGCGATGTGATTGAGATCTTTCCGGCCTACGAAGAGAACAAGGTCATCCGGGTCGAACTCTTCGGCGATGAAGTCGACGCATTGTTGGAGGTCGATCCCCTGCGCGGTGAAATCCTGGGCGAGTTGGAGGAAACGACGCTCTACCCGTCCGGTCACTATGTGACACCCAAGGAGCGTGTCGTCGCCGCCTGCGAGGGCATTGAGCAGGAACTCGATCAACGCCTGATGGAGTTGCGCAAGTTGGATAAGGGTCTCGAGGCCCAGCGCCTGGAACAGCGCACGCGCCACGATCTGGAGCTCCTGCGCGAAGTCGGCGTTTGCAACGGAATCGAAAACTACTCGCGTTGGATGGATGGGCGCCAGGCGGGTGAAGCGCCCTTCACTTTGCTCAATTACTTCCCCGAGGACGGCCTGTTCATGATCGACGAAAGTCACGTGGCCGTGCCGCAGATCGGCGCCATGTACAAGGGCGACCGCTCGCGCAAGACGACCTTGGTGGAATTCGGCTTTCGCCTGCCCAGCGCCCTGGACAACCGGCCGCTGCAATTCGAAGAGTGGGAGAAGTTGGTCGCCCAGGTGCTTACGGTTTCGGCTACGCCGGGACCCTACGAACGCAAGCATGCGGAGGACCGCATGGCCGAGCAAATCGTGCGGCCGACGGGTTTGCTCGACCCCTTGATTGAAGTGCGTCCGGCGCGCACTCAAGTGGATGACTTGTTGCATCAAATTCGCGGCACGACCAAGGCCGGTTGGCGCACTTTGGTGACTACCTTGACCAAGCGTTCGGCGGAAGAGCTCACGACCTACTACGCAGATTTGGGCGTGCGCGTGCGCTATCTGCACTCGGAGATCGACGCGATCGAACGCTCCCAAATCCTGCGCGACCTGCGCTTGAATGAATTCGATGTGCTGGTCGGGATCAACCTATTGCGCGAAGGCCTCGACTTGCCGGAGGTGGCGTTGGTGGGCGTGCTCGATGCGGACAAGGAGGGCTTCCTGCGCTCGGAGACTTCACTGATTCAGACCTGTGGACGCGCGGCGCGCAACGTGGAAGGGCGCGTGATCTTCTATGCGGAGAAAGTTACAAATTCGATGCAGGTCACGATCGACGAAGTGACTCGCCGGCGCAGCTTGCAGGAGATCTACAACACGGAACATGGAATCGTTCCCGAGACCATTATCAAGCCGGTGCGCGACGGAATTGAATCCCTTTACGATTTGGATTACTCGGGCACGAACTTGCCGCTGGACTCGGAAACGGGCGACGTCGCCAAGGACCCCAAGGGGGGCGATGTGGCTGAGAATTGGGACGGCAGGAAGCTGCGTGGCGAAATTGTGCGCCTGCGCGACGAGATGCACCGCGCGGCGGAGGAATTGGCCTTCGAGGAAGCGGCCCGCTTGCGCGACCGTCTGAAGCGCTTGGAAGAGTTGGAACTCTCCGTCTAGGTCAAGGGTCATCCAGTTGGGTATGCAATCGAATCCGGCCGAACCGCGTTGGTCCATTGAGGGGGTGCCCGAGCGGCCCGGCGTTTACATCTTCCGCGATGAAGCGGGGAAGGTGCTTTACGTCGGCAAGGCCCGCGACCTGCGCAAGCGCCTGGTCACCTACCGCAGGCCGGGCGGCGACGGGCGCTTGGGGGTGCTCTTTCTGGAACGCGATGCGGCCCAGGTCGAGACCATCGTTACGCGCACCGAGCAAGAGGCCTTGCTGCTCGAGGATGCGTTGATCAAGCAGCACAAGCCGCCCCACAACGTGCGGCTCAAGGACGACAAGTCTTTCTTGATGATCCGGCTCGATGCTGACGAGCGCTTCCCGAGGCTGAAGTTCGTGCGTGCCCACGCGCCCAAAGAGGGCAAGGGCCGCGGGCGCTCGCGCTTCTTCGGTCCCTTCGCGTCCTCGCGTGCGGTGCGCCAAAGCTTGAGCGATTTGCACCGTGTCGTGCCCCTGCGGGATTGCACAGATACCGTGTTGAATAATCGCTCGCGACCCTGCCTCAAATATCAAATCGGCCTGTGCAGCGCACCCAGCGTGGACTTGATCGATGAGGATAGCTACGCC
>JAJDES010000265.1 GCA_029259675.1 Planctomycetota bacterium | reverse complement strand
CCTTCCAGGAAGCCGGGCTGACCGAATTGCCGAACCACTGGTGGGCGAGCTCGTGGGCGATGGTCGAATCCCTGCGACCGCGGCGGCCGTAAACCGGCAGTGTTTGGGTTTCGAGCGCACCGCCTAAGTACTCATCGCTGACGACAGCGCCGAAGCACTCGAAGGGGTAGGGCCCGAAGTGCTTGCTGTAAAATTCGATTTGCCCCGGGGTGACATCGAATTTCGCTTTGGTGGCTTCGCTGACTCCGGCCGGATAGTAATGCGTCAGGGGCAAGCCGCCCGGCCCCTCCTCCTTGACGATTTCGAATTCTCCGATGTTGACTGTGGTCAAGTAACTGGCCATCGGGTCGGAAGCGCGGAAATGAAAGCAAGAGCGTCCATTCTTCGTGGACTTGTCAATCAGCAAACCATTCGCGGCGACAACCCAAGGGTCATCCACCGTGATGCGAAAATCATAGGTGGCCTTGTCGAGTGGGTGATCGTTGACCGGGTACCAAGAAGCGGACCCATTGGGCTCGCTTAGTGTGAGCACACCCGTATCGAAGCGGACCCAACCAATGCGATCGACGGGGATGCCCTCGGCCTTCATTCCAAGGGGCCGGCCGGTGTAGCGAATCGTCGCAAGGAACTGCGCACCCGCCTCCAGCGGAGTCGCCGGCTCAATCAGGAGCTCGTTGGCCTCGCGGGTGAACTTGGCCGGCTCTTCACCAATCAAAACTTCCTGCACGATCAAGCCGGAGAAGTCGAGACTGAAACTTGCCAGGGGTGCGACGGTCGTAACCTCGGCCAAAATCTTGGCCGTGCCGTCGAGTTGATCGGTTTCCATGTCCACATCCAGCGCCAAGTCATAGTGCTCGACTTGATAACCGCCGTTGCCCAACTCGGGAAAGTAGGGATCGCCGAGTCCCTGGCTGCCGGCGACTGGATTGTCCCGCAGCCGCTGCGCTTGGACATGTTCGGGCGCGGGCAAGAGCGGCGATGTGCAACTCAGGCTGCAAAGACCGAGGATTGCGAGGGGGGACAGCTTTGCGAGCCGTCCAAGCTGGAGGCGAGCGGAAACTTCGGACTTGGGGCGGATGCGTGACGTGTAGTGGCCCATGGAGTTCAGCTTGATTGAGCGGATCCCGCCTGCACGGCGAGCCAATCCTGTGGTTGAAGAAAGAAGTCCGTTAATTCGTGCTCGGGGCTTCCGGGCTCGGGTTGAAAGTCGTAGCGCCAGTGCACAATCGGAGGCAAGGACGCGAGCAGCGATTCCGTGCGACTGCCCGCTTGCAATCCGAATTTCGTGCCGCGGTCGTAAAGCAAGTTGAACTCAACGTAGCGGCCGCGCCGGTACAACTGGAATTCGCGCTCCGACTCGCTGAACGGTACGTCGTGCCGGCGATCGATAATGGGCAAATAGGCCAGCAGGAAATGCGCGCTCGTGCTTTGGTGAAATTCGAAGGCGCGTTCGAAGCCGCCGCGATCGTAGTCGTCGTAAAAAATCCCGCCGACCCCGCGCGCTTCCTTGCGGTGGGGCAAGTAGAAGTATTGATCGCACTGCTGTTTCAACTCTTCATACAAGCCTTTGCCAAAGCCGTCGCAAGCTTCGGCGGCCATGCGATGCCAATGCACGGCGTCTTCGCGGTAGCCGTAATAGGGCGTCAAATCGAAGCCGCCCCCGAACCACCAAACATCCGCTTGGCCCGCTCCGCCCTCGGCCACGAAGAATCGAAAATTGGCGTGGCAGGTGGGGATGCGCGGATTGCGCGGATGAACAATCAGGGAAACCGAGGCCGCTTGGAATTGCCGACCGGCGAGTTCGGGTTTTCGTTCGGTCGCCGCCGCGGGCAAGTTCACGCCCTTGCTGTGGGAAAAATTAACCGCAGCCCGTTCGAGCCTGGGTCCGCCGTCGAGCACGCGCGGTCGAGCCAGCCCGCCACGCTCGCCTTCAAGCACCTTGCGGGAAAAGAGCGCATCCCCGTCATATTGTTCGAGAGCGGCGCAAATATCGTCTTGTAGTTGCAGCAAGTGGGCGCGGACGCGCTCGATCGGACTTTGTGCGTGTGCGGAGCTCATGATGGCGGCCAGGTTAGCGGTGGGGAGCATGGGGAACCATCCTGAGTGGGGAGACCATCCTGGGGCTGGGCCACTCCTTGCGTGGGACTGAGCTCGTTTATCCGCTGTCCTTTCTAGTTCCTTACTCCCAGGATTGCTTTTGACTGCGTAGCCTGGGATTGAGCCCGGATCGCGGCTCGCCCCGATTGCCCATGAATTTGACCAAGCGCTCGAGACCAGCCGCTCTCCCAAACCATCTGCCGGGGCACCCGGGCCGGGCCACAACGTCCACGATGCGGCTCCTTGTGGGGGGCGTCTTGGCAGTGGCGCTGGGGGCCTGGATCGCTATCTCGGGAGCCGAGTTGCCCGGACCGTCTTCCCCGCTACTGCAATGGGCCCAGCGCATCCAGGGCCTCGGCCAGGGCGCTCCGCTCAAGGTGGCGGCCGGGCCAGCTCCCGCTTCCATTGCATTGCAACCCAATGCAGCCCAGGGCCAAACCGGTTGGGGATCCGGCTCTCGGGTGACGACCAAGGAACAGCCCGTCCTCAGCTTGGATGAGTTGCAACAACTCGAGCGCCTGTATGTCGACTTGATCCCGACCCTGCGCGAATCAACCGTGGCGATCTTGGCCGGGCGCAACCGCGGCAGCGGCGTCATCGTCAGCGAAGACGGCTTGATCATCACCGCGGCGCATCTGGTTGAACGTCCCGGCCGAAGCATTACGGTGATCATGTCCGATGGAACTCGCAGACGGGCGCGCACGTTGGGCATGAACATTTGGGCCGACAGCGCACTGGTCAAAATCCAAGCTGACGGCCCGTTTCCCTTCCGCGAGCTCGGCCGATCCTCCGATTTGGAGGCGGGGCAATGGGTGTTGACGCTTGGACACCCGGGCGGCTACCAGCGAGACCGGCCGGCCATTCCGCGCAGCGGCCGGCTCAATTGGCTCGACCCGCAAGTCCTGCGCAGCGACTGCACGATCATCCCCGGCGATTCGGGCGGCCCGCTATTCGACCTTGCGGGACGCGTGGTTGGAATTCACGTCAGTCTGCGCACGTCGCTTTCCATCAACGAGCACTTGCCGGTCGATGTCTTTACGCGCACCTGGGATCGCTTGCTCGCCGGCGATCGTTGGGGCGATCCCGAGCAAGGCTTGCCGGTCATCGGTGTACTTGCCGAGAGTCATCCCAAGGGCTGCAGCGTGACGCGCATCATGCCGGACTCGGCCGCTTTCAATGCCGGAATGAAATCCGGGGACTTGATCACGGCTGTGAACGGCGCACCCGTGGAGGGCATGCGCGGCCTGCGGCAATTGGTGATTGAGTGCGGTGTCGGTCAAGAAGTGCAACTGCTCATCGATCGCGAAGGAGCCGAATTGCAACTGTCAGTCATCCTGGAGCGTGAGGGCAATCGCTAATGAATCAGCGCCGATACATGCAGTGGATGGGACGCAGCGCCGGGCTTTGCTTGTTGCTGGCCTTTTGCATTTCGCCGCCCGTGCTCGGGCTTCAGTCGCGAATCTCATCCAAGGACGGCAAGCAAGGGCGCAGCGTACGCGACGCCTTTGCCGAAGTGGCGGCTCCGGCGGCGCTGCGAACCGTGGAAGTGCTCGTTGACGGACGCCGCGCGGCCATGGGGCTTTGCTTGGATGAGAGAGGTCGAGTCGTGACCAAGGCCAGCCAGCTCTCCGATGACGATCAAGTACCGAAGACGGTCGAATGCCGCTTTGACGGCCCCAAGCGCTTTGAAGCGAAGGTGCTAGGCGTCAATCTCGATCACGACTTAGCGTTGTTGTTGCTCGACCCGTCGCAGCCGGAATGGGTACAGCAAATTGCGAACTGGTCGAAGTTGAACCAAGGCAGTGCGCCGGGCGAAGCATTCGACGAGGCCCAAAAGGCGGTCGCCCTTGAGGACCCGTCGGAGTTGGGCCTGCGCGAAGGGCAGTGGCTGGTCACGGCGTCACCCGGATCGACGCCGCTTTCGGTTGGAACGCTCTCGCGCTTGCCCCAGCAAGTCGGTCGTCGCGAAGGCTTCTTGGGCATCACCATGACCGATGCCTCGGGCGGAGTCGGAATCGCCGATGTGATTGAAGGCACGGGCGCGGACAACGCCGGCGTCCAAGTTGGCGATGTGGTTGTGGCGATCAATAAAGACGCCATGTTGAGCCGCCGCAGCTTGGTGGAGAAGGTCAGTGATATGCGTCCGGGGAGTCGGCTCGAACTGGAAATTCGCCGCGATGGGAAGCGGCTTATTCTGGAAGCCATCTTGGGTATGCGCCCGTGGGAAGACGGCATTTACGCCGATGAAGAGGATCGCAATTCGGGCCGCTTGAGCCGCGTGCGCTCCGGCTTCCCGCGCGTGATTCAACACGACGGGATTCTCGATCCCCGCGATTGCGGCGGTCCCTTGGTGAACCTTGAGGGCCGCATCGTCGCCCTAAACATCGCCCGCGCCGGCCGCACTCGCAGCTACGCCATCCCGATCGGCCTCGTCCACCAAGTAGCCCAAGAAATAGAACGCCGCGCGGTGCGCTGACGCGGCCCCGAGCGCATCACACTCAGCGAATGCCTAGCGGCGAAACTAGGCTGTGCTGTTGGGATGATAGCGGGGCACTCAAGGACCGTTGCTAGCCACGAATTCATTCGCGCCGTAGTCCAAAGCGGTGAAAAGCTCAGTCCCAATGAAATGGAACGAAGCAAGAATCGCGTCATGCCCGCTGTCGGCATAACACACAGAATGTAGCTGTCGCACTTGCCGTCGTCTCAGAAGGCCGCTTTTGAACGCGATCAAAAATGATGTGAACGGCGATGTGTTTTTGAATGCGAATGACATTTATGAGGCGCCATTGATTTGAGAATCTCAGACAACGCAGGATTAGGAGATGAAGAAACTAATCTTGTTTGTCGTTGTTTCCGTTCTAACCGCCGCTTCCATTCTTGCTGGCCCCAAGATTTTCACAAATCAGAGAGCCCTTTCCCCTACGACAGGCGAAGGTCACGCCTTTGTATCCGGCGATGGAACCTTCGTGGAATTCGTCGCAGCGGACGGGGTGACGACCTCTTGGGTTTACGATGTGCCGAGTGGCAAGTATGAGCTTTTTGAAAGTGGCAACCGAGTGCCGGGCTACACAACGGAAATTGGTTTAGACGGGAAATCCTTCATTACCCACGGCCCAGGTGGAACTGTGCTCGACGGGGGAATACTAATTCCCGAGTGAATTTTGGCGATTTGGGACGCATCTTGCTCCTCTGCCTTAGCAAGGAGGCAAGTGCAGGGGGTAGGCCGTGACGATCACAAAGAATCGAGCAAGTGAATGTTCGTTGGAGCGTGAACTTGTTCCAAGCCTAAATCGTGATGTATCGCACCTACATGACAGCTCTATTCAGCTAGAAGCGACAGGCCGGATTCGGGTCGGGCTCGTCCAAATCGCGATACTGGTTTTGTCGGTGCCTCATCGATTTGACAGGATAGATCGCGGTTCCGACGACGATGACTGCTTTGGCAGTTGAACTTCAATTGTGCTTAGACTTGAGCGGCCAATGGCGATTATGAATTCAAAGGGCAGGCAGGAGACGGGCGCAAAATCGCAGCCAATGAAGCTGCTGATATCAGTGGCGTTCATCGCTGTGTTTGCGACCGTCGCCCTTGTGTACTTTGAAGGCTATTGGGTAGTCGAGAATCCAGACTTGGTAAATGTACCGAACGGCAACGAAGCTTTTGTTGTTGATGGCAATGCCTTGCGCGGTGATTTTGGCGAGCGGATTCCCCTGGAGCTGGATGGCGCTACCGAATCCGGAGTCGAGGAAACTGTGGTTACAGGGCTTCGGCTTGTTGATTCTGAAACTGGGTTGCCGATTTCCGGTGGAACTGCGGATGTGGCCGCTGGTGAAAGAGTTTTTAGTGACGGCAATGGCTTCTTTGGGGGACTGGTCCTTCACAAAGGCGATGTCGCCACTTTTGGTGCGGATCACTATTCAGAAGCCGTGCTGGGGCATGGTGACTTCGAGAGCGGAATGCATGCGAAGCTGATTGCGTTAGATCCATCGCATTCCTCGACTCTCCGCGTTCTGATGCCAAACGGCACGCCCGCGTCGGGAGCAGAGTTGCACGCGTTTCGATTGGGCCCCTATCGAGGGCGAACAGCCATTGGGGGACATCAATGGAGCCGAATCGCAAACGCCGATGGCGAACTGGAATTCACATTTGCAGAGGAACTCGTTTTGCGAATTCGGCATGGTGCGGCTTCAGCTGTGATCCAAGTTGAAAGTGGCGACAGTGAAGTTCAGTTGCAGAATGGCACTGTAAATCTCGCGATTACCGCCGAGAACTTCCTGTCCAGACTGACCCATTACTCTGTGTCAAGCTACGGACGAACGCTTAATGTTCCATTCGAATCAGCGAACGGTTCCCTGTCCGGTTGGTTGGCACAAGGTGAAGCAGCTGAACTGAATCTCACCTACGACGTGAGAATTGGCGAATTGGAGGCCTTCGAAGCAGAGCTTGTGGAGTCGAGGTTTGGCAATGTCCTTGTACGACCCGAAGCGGGCGCCGCAGATGTCACCGTTCACGCAACCGATGCCGGGTATGTCGTCGAGTTTCGGTCCTGCGATGGAAGCGAATACCGAGGGCCGATTGATTTCATTCCCCAGGTCCTGCATCCGCGCTTTGGTTGGATAGCGACTTCCAGCAGGTACAAGGGTCAGGTATCAGGTAGCTTGCAATTGTCCGAAACCGTCTACAACGCATTGGCAAAGGGCACCGGAGAGCCCAATTATAGGATTGTGACCACGTCGGGTGAGTGCGGTTTCGCAATTACTCCATTTGATGAGCTGGCCACGGATTGGACCAAGAACTCTTCCCTGAAGATTGAATTGTGCCCAAGTACCGAATTCTCGATCCGATTGTGCAGTGAAGCGATTGTCGGTCCCCAGATCGGACTCTACTGCAGAGACTTGCAGGCTGAGGTCCCAACCAAACCGGCGCTGAGTGAGTTGTCGGAAGCAGTGGGGACGCTTTGCGTTCCAAGTGAGTTTGTGGACTCAATCGAGGTGCGGAATCTCGTGACAAATGCCTTAGTGGGGCAAGTTGTGCGTTCAGCTGACCACCTGCTCGAAGTCACAATCGATAATTCGCCCAGAGAAATTGAGGTTCTAAACGTTCCCGAAGGCGTGATCCCGAAGGTTCTCCTACCGAATCAATTTCGAGTACTGGATCCAAAGTCATGGAGCGACGGGCGATGGGTCTTTGGAGATGTGCCCGAAGGTCAAGTCTTGGTCGGGACGGAACCATATTGTCGCGCGGGAATGGGCAAGAACGCGTTGTTGGGTGAACGACTCATCGCACACAACGGCAACACTACGGTGTTGTGGTCCACGCCTTGCGCTGTGGCTCACGGCTCCGTGCAGGTGCTGGGTGCAGCTGCCGAATCGCTGTTTGTTGCTCCAATTTACTTCCCATTCTCGTGGGATGTACTTTCCCCAGGTGAGAGGTACCCGGTCGCGCCCGATGGATCGTGGACATCCGGGAAAGCTATAGAAACGCCTTTACGCTTTGGCGTCTATGCTCAACCTGCAAACTCGAGCGTCATTTGCCTGGGGGTAGCAAAGCCAGGTGACGTGTTGCACGGTGCAATTGGAAGCATTGCATTGGAGCCTGTAGCGGATGCTTCCAACCCCATAGCAAAACTGGGCTGGGAATGGACGGGTGGCGAGGAACTGAGCTCAATCGTTTGGGTAGAGCCCGTTGCCGACGA
>JAJDES010000264.1 GCA_029259675.1 Planctomycetota bacterium | reverse complement strand
CAGGGCCCTTGGCGAAATCTACAAGGCCATCATCAACGGCCAGTCGGCCGAGGGCGCACTCAAGAAGGGCACCAAGAAAACGATTGAGAAGCTCAACCCTGCGATTCAAAAGCACTACAGGGAATACCTGAACAAAGTCTTCAAGGAAAAGCACCGCAAGCACTACTGGGCCCTGCTTGCAGCCATTGAGTCCAAGGACTTTGAGGCCGAAACGGATGCGCGCGAGAGGTGCGAAGATTCGACCTTGGCCGCTCCGCAAATCATGTACTTCATGACCCGCTCTATACTTGAATTTGACCCCGCGGCAAATCAAGGCATGGCACTAATGAGGATGAGCTCCGAGCTCAATTCGCCACTTGCTGTTGAGCTTGCCAAGGTCGAAGCCGAGTGCTTCGCTCAAATCAACAAACCCGACCAAGCCATTCAGTTCTGGCAAGCTGTCCGCAATGAATACGGTTGGATACCCGGAGTGATCGCCGAAGCGGAAGAGCGAATCGCGCAATTGCGCTAGCGCCTTTTATTAGCACCCCCGCTTCCAGCGCCCAGCCTCGAATAGCGGCGGGCCCATCATCCTCGGCCGAAATGACCTGGGCCTCGGCGCTTCATCATCCGCAGTCGTCATCCGCCGCGGGAGTGTGGAGGCGGCATCCGGACTCGAACCGGAGAATAACGGATTTGCAATCCGTCGCCTTAGCCACTTGGCTATGCCGCCTCTAAGGGCGACTGAGGATACGGCCCGGAATTTTGGGGTCAAGGCAGTGTGAGCTTCGGGACCGAAATCCAAAGGCTGTTCGACCCCAGTTCTGGAGCCGACGCCGAGTTCCCCCGCACCGAACCCAGTTTGATTCGAGTGAAGACTGCCTTGCGGACCGTTTGGAGCCTAGAATTCCCCGCTCAAGCGCGGGCGCGAAGATCCGAACAAACGCTTCGAGCCAGCGCCGGGGGTATGGCGGAATTGGTATACGCATCAGACTTAAAATCTGAGGTTCGCAAGGACATCCGGGTTCAAGTCCCGGTACCCCCACCTGCCAACGCGGGCCGCGATGCGCCAAGAGCCCGAACGGGAGCCCGGCGGATTCTCCCACTTGCCATGGAATCCACGCCTTCCCCGGCCCCGTCCTGAGCTCGACGTCCTGAGCTCGACGTCCAGGCGATAGTCCAATCGAGGGACAGCCGCCGGCCCCAACTTCCCTTGGCGTTCGTTCGAATCCTGTTGCGGCCCGCCCGTGCTCCGGCCGGACCAATCGCGTTCGATCTCGCCACTTCCATCCCGAGCTCCGGTTCCGTCACAGCCTTTGGGCAGCCGCACGCGGTAGAAATGCAATTACAAAAAAAGCCCCGCGCACGCTGTTGGGCGCGCGCGGGGCACTGAATCGGGAAACTGCGGTTGGACCTACAGGTTCTTAGCGTTCTTCGACAGGTAGTCGGCGACACCTTCGGCGTTGGGCTTCATGCCGTCCTTGCCGGGGCTCCAACCTGCGGGGCAAACTTCGCCGTTCTTCTCGAAGAAGGCCAGGGCGTCCACCATGCGAATCGCTTCGTCGATGTTGCGGCCGAGCGGCAGGTCGTTGACGATTTGATGACGCACGTTGCCGACCTTGTCGATCAGGAACAGGCCGCGGAAGGCCACGCCGCCGTCACCGGTCAAGACGTCGTAGTCGCGGGCGATGTTCTTGTTCAAATCGGCGACGAGCGGGAACTCGATCGGTCCGATACCGCCCTTGGCGACTTCGGTGTTGCGCCAGGCCAAGTGCGAGAAATGCGAATCGACGGAGACGCCGAGAACCTCGCAATTGCGCTCCTTGAAATCACCGATGTGATTGTGGAACGACAGGATTTCAGAGGGGCAAACAAAGGTGAAATCCAAGGGGTAGAAGAAAAGCACGACGTACTTGCCCCGGTAGTCGGAGAGCTTGACTTCCTGGAAGCTGCCATCGGGCATGACGGCTTGTGCGGTGAAATCGGGCGCTTCCTTGCTGACGAGAACGGCCATTTTGTGTCCTTTCGTGGCCCTTTGAATCGGGGCTTTGGGTTGGGTTGGCGAAATCGGCAAGGATGATAGCGAGCGCCCGCGAAGGCGGCTATGGCGAAGGCCCCGAATCCGCCGATTTTGGCTCCTCGCGACCATTTGTCCGAAGGGACCCCACCCGCTGCCCGCACGCTCAAGCCGGCCCTGGTTGAAGCCGTTTTGGCGCGTAGACTGCGACCGCACGCGAGCACCACAAGCCAAGCTCTAGGGCAACGGACCGGACGCCGCCGCAGCACTCAAACGATGACCCATCGCGCCTGGCTAATTGACTTGGATGGAACCCTTTATCGGCCCCTGCCGGTGAAGCTTTTGTCGGGGCTCGAACTTGCCCTGCTTGGGTTTTCGCACCTGGCCTCCATTCGCATTTTCCGCAGTGAGCACGAGCGATTGCGCGAGGAACTGACCGAAGCGGTCGCAAGCCCCTTCGAAGTCCAACTCGAACGCACCGCCGCCAAAGCCGGCCTTACTGCACCCGAACTGGATCGGGTGGTGCGCGCTTGGATGGTGGCCCGTCCGGCCAAATGGATTCGCCTCTTTGCGCGCAAATCGCTGCTGGCTGAAATCCGAGCCTTCCGCGCCGCGGGTGGCAAAACAGCTCTGGTCAGCGACTACCCCGCTCGCACCAAGCTTAAAGCGCTGGGTGCAGAAGGGTTGTTCGATGCGGTCGTCGCCAACGGCGAGGAGGGCGGCCCCGCGCGGCTCAAGCCCTGGCCAGACGGCTACCTAAAGGCCGCCGAACTCCTGAATGTGCCCCCCGCCGAATGCCTAATCATCGGCGATCGCGACGACGCCGATGGCGAAGCCGCTCGCAGAGCCGGCTGCGCCTTCCGTCAAATCCACTAGCTACCGAGCCAAACGGTTTTGACTTTCGTGCGCACGCGCCGGAAATCGGCACATTCGAATCAGATTCAACAAGCCCCGCGTGGCCACATGGCGCAGCGCGGGGCTTGTTTGAAATCGCAGACTCCCCGGCGCTTGGGCAGGGTAGCCAGCGCTAGCGGTCTTCGATTGCAATCATCTCGCGCTCGCGCTTGCCGGTGTAAATCTGGCCCGGCCGGAACAGGCGATTGTCGGACATTTGCTCGCGCCAGTGGGCCAGCCAACCGGCCGTGCGAGCCAATGCGAAGACGGGCGTGAACTGATCCGTGGGGATACCGAGCTTTTGGTAAACGATGCCGGAGAAGAAATCGACATTGGGATAAATGCCCTTGGCACCCAGATGCTTGGTGACTTCCTCTTCGAGCCTCTTAGCGACGTCGTACAGAGGCGTGCTGCCCAATTCCTCGAATAGACGCCGAACGAGCCCTTGAATGGCCGTCGCCCGCGGATCCTTGACACTGTAGACGCGGTGACCGAAGCCCATCACCTTGTCGCGCTTGGCCAGCTTCGCCGCGAACCAAGCTTCGACATCGTCAACCGATCCGATCGCTTCAAGGGAATTGAGGACGCGCTCGTTGGCGCCGCCGTGTAGCGGTCCGGTCAGGGCGCCGATGGCCGACGCGATCGTCGTGTAGGCGTCGGCTTCCGTCGCCCCCACCACGCGGCCGGCGAAGGTCGACGCATTCATGGTGTGGTCGGCGTGCAGAACCAAAGCCACGTCCAGCACCTGGGCCGCCAGTTCGGCCGGCTTCTCGCCGTTCATCATCCACAGGAAGTTCGCCGCGTGGCCCAATTCCGGATCCGGCTCCACATGCGCGGCTCCAATGCGCGCACGATGGAAAGCTGCAATCAAGACCGGCATGGCCGCGAGCAAATGAATGCAGTCCTGCTCCGGCGTCGAGTTCGGATTGCGGTACATACCGAGCGCTGCCACAGAAACCTGCAAGGCATCCATCGGATGCCCTTTACCCGGCAAGCCGCGAATGGTTTCGATCAAGCTGGCGGGAACGCGACG
>JAJDES010000263.1 GCA_029259675.1 Planctomycetota bacterium | reverse complement strand
GTGGTTGGGGGTGCCCCGGGTGCCCCGCTGTATACCGGGGGCGGGGCCCGCGCAACTTGCGCGGGCAGCGCCCCAATCTTTTGCTCTGGCGGCAGCGTACAGAAACTGGGCCGGGCATTTCCTGGGACTGGAGCGAAGCTACGCTGGGACCCATGTACACAGCGATTGTTTTGGATTTGGACGGCACGCTGGTCAACGACAACGGTTGCATCCCCGTTGGTACCCTGGCACGCCTTCAGGCTGTCGCCCAAAACGGCGTGCACGTTATGGTCGCCACGGGCCGTTCTGAGCTGGCGACCAAGGATGTGTTGGTCGAGTTGGGGGTGAACACTCCGGCGTTGGTTTACAACGGCGCCGCGCTGTGGTGTCCGCGTACCCAAAAGCTTTTGGAAGAGCGGCTCTTATCCAATCGCAGCGTTGCGCAGGTGCTGGAGTTTGCCGAGTCGCGCGACTTGGCGGTGGTCTGCATGCGCGCGGGGGCCAAATTCGGAACAGTGGCGGCCAACGATGTCGAAAAAGCCGCAATGGCCGGCTTCAAGAATTTGAGCGTCGTCGGGCGCGCGGAGTTGCCGCGCGAATTTGTGATTCGCATCACTTGCTTCTCAAGTCAGCACGAGGATTCGGAAAGCTTGCAAGCCGAGTGCTTGACAGCCGTGGATGGACCCATTTACACGACTCACTTTCCGCTCTCTATGCTGGTTCAGCACCGTACAAGTCCCATGCATGTGGTGGATGTTCAACCCCCTTGTCGCGGCAAGGGCGAAGCTTTGCGGATCCTAAAGGAGTCCTTCGGAATTGATGCAGCCGAGGTCGTGGCCGTGGGGGACGCGCTAAATGATTTGCCGATGCTCGAGGAAGCGGGTCTTTCCGTGGCGATGGAGAAATCCCATCCAACCATTCTCAGGCGTGCGGATCGCATCATCGGCGACAACAATACCGACACCATCGGCGACTTGGTTGACGAGCTTTTCCCGCTTCCGATTCGGCGTTGAGCGGGTGTCGGCCGGGCTGAATGCCCGGCAAGTCGACAACCGGACCTAGGTCAAAGGGTAGGGCTTCTTGGACCCGCACTTGGAACGCATTGTCCTTGAAGCCATCGTTGCGGTTGCGCACATGCTCCGTGCCGGCCTTTTCGGCGACGAAATTGCGAACCCAAAACGAGGCACCTAGGCCAGGCACTGCGCAGGTCGCGCACGGACCAATGGGAGCATGGCGGCCAGTGGAAGCCCTTCCCGATGCGCCGGAAAGCCGATCAAGCGCCGCTCGCTACTCCGAAGTGGATGGCTTGGACTCGGATTCCAGTTGCTTGGCTTCGCGTTCGCGGGCTTCGCTTTGGTAGCGCGGAGCGTCTAGAACGACGCAGCCCTTGCAGCATTCGGGATAGTCGCGATCGAACATGCGTTGGCGCAACTCGCGCATGGGGGCTCCGTTCCAAACACCTTCGACGCCTTGTTCAAAGACATTTCCAAGCATCAGTTCGCGCGGTGCCCTGCAGCATGGGTAGCTCGTTCCGTCCGGTTCGACCTTGAAGTAGCCCATGACCATGGGGCAAAAGCCCGCGTGCTCTATCGCTAACTCGCCGTGCATCATTTCAAGTGCCGAGCCCGTGTGCGCGCGCACGGACTGAAAGCCGTAGTCATAGCGGGCGCCCATGGGTGCGTGGACTTCGAAGAGCACGGAGACGCCGCGCAATTGCGCCCGGGCGCGCATGGCTTCGAGTCGCTCGGCAACTTGCGCATCCGACATGCTCGCGAAGGGATCCAGTTCGCTGAAGTTCGGACTGTTGTGCAAAAGCTCCAAAACCGTGATCTGCGTACCGCTCATTTCGGCCACGAAGTCGACGTAGTCCTCCAGGCCGTCCATGCAGTCGATGGCCAGAACCATATGGAAAATTACGGGAATCGAATTCTCTCGGCACAGGCGAGTGGCAAAGCGAGCGTGTTCAACGACTTGCTCAAATTCGGCCGGGGCGCGCAGCTTTTCGAAAACGTCCTTCTTGTGACTATCGATCGAAAGCGTCAAGCGCTGCATGCGCGGAATCAAACGCTCGGTCAACTCCGGGGTCAAAAGTACCGCGTTGGTGATGACGTCCATGAAAACACCGTGCTCCTCCATCAGGGGCAGCAGGCGATTCAGGTTGTTCAGCAGTGGTTCGCTGGTCGCGCTCGGGGTCAGGACCGTTGCCAATTGGAAGATTTCTTCCAAGAAGGGTTCCTGCAACTCCAAGGGCGTCGAAACAACAGGCGGATCCTCGACTTGGCTGCACATGATGCAGCGCAGGTTGCAGGCGCTATTGGTCGAGTACTCAATGTAGTAGGGGCGCGACTTCCACTCGGTTCGTCCCAGGGCCAAATCGCACGTCAGGGATACGAAATTCGATAGTTCGCGCTCATACTTGGGGCGGGTGCTGCGCGGGGGCTTGGCCGCGGACGGAGTCCCGGAATGGCTGTTCGCAGCATCGACCGGCTGCGAAGCTTGGCTCGATATGGGACCGGGTTCGGTGTCGCGGCCGGAGCCGGCGCTATCCGTTAGGGGTTGCCGCGGGGCATCGGAGTCATCCAGGGGGGGCGTGTTCATGGTCGGTCCTTAGAAACCTTAGCTCGGCCTGGATCGAGTTGGGCTCAGAATTCCAATTGCCTGAGATGAGATCGCCTGCGCCGGGGTTGCCCGCGCGCTTGGGTTCGTCGATTGCGAGGGCCAAGCCGGATTCCGGAGGGTTTCCAGGCTCTCTGGCTTACTTATCGCCCTTGCTCTCGCTTTTGCCTTCCGACTTGCCCTTGGAGTCCGACGAAGAGGCTGTCTCGGATTCAGCCTTCTTGCTGGCTTCGGCCCGCTCTTTTTCGGCCTTGGCGCCCTTTTGATAGGAATCCGAGCGGTAGTCGGTTTCATAGAAACCGCTGCCCTTAAATAAGATCGCACCGCCGGCACCGATCAGTCGCCTCAGCTTTTGCTTGCCGCAGGCCGGGCACTTGCGCTTGGGAGCTTCGGACATCGACTGAATCAATTCCAGCTCGTGGCCGCAGGCGTCGCAAAGGTAATCGTAAGTAGGCATGGATTTGGGGACTGAATGAAAGGGGCCCGGTTCCGGATGTCACTCCAGCGCCGTTGGGATTGAGGCCACGAAGTTTTTCAGGTGAGGGCGAGCGCGGAGGCGGCATCACCCAGGGCGAAGATCGCCCGCTGTCGGAAGCGAATCGTGTCGCGGCGAAAATTCCGTTTAGTTGTCCTCTGCTGTGGAGGCCGAAGCTTCGGTTTGATCCTCCGACGCGGATTCGGTGCCGGCCTGCTCGGGGGAGGTGAGCTCCACCTGCGCGGCCACATCCACTTGGGCCGGGCGCAAAACAACTCCGCGCCAGCTGTAGCCCGAACGCTTCGTGCGCACGATTGAACCCGGTTCCAATCCACTATCTTCGATGCGCTCGACAGCTTGATGCTGCTCGGGATCAAAAGGCCCGGAGGTGGAAATCGCCACCACTTCCTCTTGATCGAGAGCGCGCAGGAGTTGATCGCGAGTGAGCGATACGCCCATGGCGAGGTCCTTGGTCTCCTGGACTTCGGCGGGGGATTTGAGGGCCATGTCCAAGTAGTCGAGCACCAGCAACAGGTTCTCGAGCAGGGGCGCCATCGTGCGCCGCACAGCTCCGTCGACCTCAATCGCTGAGCGTCGCTTCAGGTTCTTGTAGTCCGCTTGCGCCCGTTGCCAGAGTGCCAAATACTCATCTCGCTGTTGGCGCAAGGTGGCTTCGTCCTCTTGACCTTCGACTTGCTCGCCGGATTCCCGAGCTTCGTCGGCCTGGGCTTGGTCTTCCTCTTCGCGCCGAGCTTGTTCTTCCTCGGCGGCCTTTTTGGTTTTCTTACCCATGACTATTTGGAGTTCAGCTGAAGTAGCTCGTTAGCTTGTCAAAGAAAGACTTGGAACCGCTCTTTTCGGTCTCGATCGATTCAAACTCTTCAAGCAACTCGCGTTGGCGGTCCGACAACTTCTTGGGCACCTCAATAAAGACGC
>JAJDES010000262.1 GCA_029259675.1 Planctomycetota bacterium | reverse complement strand
CCTCGACATGTACCTGGGCACCGGTGATCCCGATGCATCCACCCTGGTTCCGAACTTGATGTTCCTGAACAAGGGCGGCAAGGCCTTCTCTGACGTAACGGAATCCGGTGGCTTTGGAAACCTTCAAAAAGGGCACGCCGTGGCCTTTGCCGACTTCGACAACGACGGCGATATGGACGTGTTTGAAGAAATCGGCGGCGGCTATCTCGGGGACGAGTATTTCAACGCGCTCTTTGAGAATCCCGGCTTTGGTGCGAGATGGCTGAAAGTCGAACTCGAGGGCGTTCAAAGCAACCGCTGTGCAATCGGCGCACGCATCCACTTGCGTGCAAAAGAAAACGGAACGGAACGTTCCATCTATCGCACGATTTCAAGCGGCGGCAGCTTCGGAGCCAACCCCCTGCGTCAAACGATTGGACTCGGCGCGAGCTCAGAGATTTTGAGTCTGGAGGTTTTTTGGCCAACCACGGGCAAGACCCAAGTGTTGACGGGTATCGAACTCGACAGCGCAGTTCTTGTGGTCGAGGGAGCCGACAGCTTCGTGGAGCTGGAACTCGCCGCGCTCGACCTCGGCCAATAAGGGTCCGGGCACGAGTCGCAATCGATTCGGCGGCGCAGTCTGCCGATCCATCGGGATTGCGAAGAGTCCCTACCCTCAAAACCGTTTGCCCCTGCTGACAAGCGCGTACGCGAAACGGAGTAGACGTCGGAGCGGCGCCGCCTTGGGGGCGCAGCGGCACTAGCCGCTCAAGTGTTCGTCGCCTCTGTGCTGGGGTGGCCGCTCCACCCATGGGGCAGGTGGAAAGGTTAAGCTGATTGCAGCTTATTCGGCATGCGCTTCAGTTCCGGCAATCGGCCCGGCTGACGCATTTGCACACGACCTCCCCCTCTGCGCTGCTATTCGTGCCCATTGCATCCAACAGCCTCCTTGGCATCGCCATCTTGATCCTTTGCGTGGGCACATCCGCGCACAGCCAAGCCGATCTTCAAACTCCACCCGCCGGCGGGGCAAAATCGCGCACCGAAGCGCCCACCGAACTAGAAAGTTCCGACCAAGCTGAAGTTGAGCAAACAGGTCACGCGCGCATGTTGGCCGAAATGGACAAGATTTTGGCGAACGTTGACCGCAACCCGTATTTCGGTGAACAGCAACTCAAGCGCTTTCGGATGGGTCTCGCACGGCCCGTTTCCGAATTGGGAGTGTTCAAGCGCTATGAATTGCTTTGCAAGGCCGGCAAAGCCGAGCTGCAATTGGGGCGCTTGCCCGAAGCCATCAAGCTACTGACGGAAGCCGTTGAGATGGCTCCGCCCAATGCCGGCAAGCAAAATGCATCGGCGCTTTTTGAGTTTGGTGTCGCATGGTTGCGAATGGGCGAAAACCAAAACTGCTGCGCGCGCAACACCCCCGACAGCTGCATCTTGCCGATCCGAGGTCAGGGCGTGCACACCGTCAAAGAGGGATCGCGCAAGGCGACGGAGTATCTACTCCAAGTGCTTGAGGTGACCCAAGCGGATGACAGCCTGCACCTGTCGGCAGTTTGGCTCTTGAATATCGCGGCCATGACGCTTTCCGAACATCCAGCCGGAGTTCCCGAGCCATACCGCATCCCCCTGGAAACCTATCAGTCCAAGGAAAGCTTCCCTCGTTTTCTAAACGTGGCGCGCCAAGTCGGATTGGATGCATTCGGGCTGGCCGGTGGCGCCATCATCGACGACTTCGACGGCGACGGTCTGCTCGACGTCATGGTCTCGTGCTATGACGTCGCCAGCCCCATGAATCTGCATCGCAACCGCGGCGATGGACACTTCGAAGACATCACCGAGGCGGCCGGCCTGGGTGGTCTCCTGGGAGGATTGAACATGATTCAAGCCGACTACGACAACGACGGCGACTTGGATCTATACGTACTGCGTGGAGCCTGGTGGGGCAACCAAGGCCGCCATCCCAATTCGCTATTGCAAAACGAGGACGGACACTTTCGCGACGTCACTTTCGAAGCGGGTCTGGGCGAAATTCACAACCCGACCCAAGCCGGCGCATTCGCTGACTATGACAACGACGGCGACTTGGACTTGTTTGTCGGAAACGAAAGCCGGCGCGGTGTAAATGCGCCCTGCCAATTGTTTCAAAATCAAGGCGACGGGAGCTTCATCGATAAAGCGCCCGCCCTGGGCCTCGACATTGCCGTATTCGCCAAGGGCGTGGCGTGGGGCGATTACGATGGCGATCGCTTCCCGGATTTGTACATCACGACCTACACCAGCTCCAATTTGCTCTTTCACAACGAGGCGGGAAAGGGCTTCGTTGAAGTCGGAAAGCAAGCCGGTGTAGACGGACCCAGGACGAGCTTTCCAACTTGGTTCTGGGATTATGACAACGACGGCAAGCTCGACCTCTTCGCCTCCTGCTACACAGGTACGATTGACATTGTCGCGGCGCATTATCTCGGCAAGAGCCGGCACAGTGAGATTGCCGGTCTCTATCGCGGAGACGGCAAGGGCGGCTTTGAGAACCTTGCGGCTAAAGCGGGCTTGAATGTGCCCATGCTGCCCATGGGGGCCAACTTCGGCGACATCAACGGCGACGGCTTCTTGGATATGTACTTGGGTACCGGGGACCCCGATGCATCCAACTTGGTTCCGAACATCATGTTCCTCAACAAGGGCGGCCGCAGCTTTGTGGACGTGACCACAGCCGGGGGCCTGGGCCATTTGCAAAAGGGACACGCCGTAGCTTTCGGCGACTTGGACAATGACGGCGACCTCGACCTTTTCGAAGAGCTAGGCGGAGGGTTCCGCGGCGACGAATACTTCAACGCCCTATTTGAAAATCCCGGCTTCGGCGCCCGACACCTGACACTCGAGTTGCAGGGGGTGACCAGCAATCGCAGCGGAATCGGCGCGCGGATAAAGGTCGTCATTGTGGAGGCCGATGAGCAGCGATCGATTTATCGCACGGTTTGCAGCGGCGGAAGTTTTGGAGCGAACTCCTTGCGCCAAACCATTGGATTGGGCCAAGCGGCCTCCATCGAACGAGTTGAGGTCTTTTGGCCGACCACCGACAAGACCCAGACCTTCAAGGAGCTCGAATTGAATTCGGCTCTGCGCATCGTGGAGGGGCAAGACCAGCCCCAAGCACTGAATCTGCCCACATTCACACTCGGCGGAAATTAATTCGGCTCCCGGCGCCGCGCTACAACGACCCGCATAGCGGGGGCTGTGCCCCAACTTGGCCGGCTGCCGAGAAAACTCCCCTTCCCAGATCCCGGGGACGCCCGATTCGGCCTTGATTCCAAGCCGCCGGAGCCCATGCTTGGCTCCGACCCAGCAGTGCAATGCAGACAGCACAATTCGGACAGCGCAATACAGAATTTACAACATGAAGTTTCGATCCCACTTGCCCGTGGATATCCAGTTTGGAGCGGGCCTCCTTAAAGAGCTTGGGCAATTGGCGAGCGCCCACGGCAAATGCGCGTTTCTCGTAACGATGCCCGAAATGGTGTTGCTTGGACTTGCCGAACGCGCCCAGCAATCGCTGGAACAAGCCGGCATCAAGGTCGTGCTGTTTGATCAGGTTTCGCCCGAACCCAAGTCCGGCGACATGGAGTCCGCCGCGAACGCCGCCCGCGAGTCCAAGGCGGATTTGGTAATTGGGCTCGGCGGCGGATCAGCCATCGATGTCGCCAAGGCCGTCGCCATCGGCGCCACCCACCCCGCGCCCATTTGGGATTATGTGAACCTCTCCAACCGTCCGCCCAAGCCGGTGGACGCGCAAGCGACCTTACCGGTAATCGCTATCCCCACAACCGCCGGCACCGGTTCCGAAGTCACGCCCTACTCAGTCGTCACCAATTCCGAAACGGTTCAAAAAGGAACCATCAAGGAAGCGGCTATTTTCCCGCGCATTGCGCTGGTAGATCCCGAGCTTTCGTCAAGCATGCCCGAGCGCCTCACCGCTCAAACCGGAGTGGACGCCTTCGCCCATTCCCTTGAGTCGCTCTTGAATGTCGCTAACCGAACACCGGTTTCCGACGCACTGGCATGGGAAGCCTTAAGCCGCTTGATCCACTTCCTGCCGCAGGCCGTTCGCAATCCCAGCGACCTCGAAGCAAGATCCCAAGTTGCCTGCGCCGCCACGCTTTCGGGCATGGTCATCGCTCAAGCGGGAACAACCGTTGCGCACGCCATCGCCCAACCCCTGGGCGCCCGTCTGGGGACCACCCACGCAGAATCCGTCGCGCTCTTCACCGTGCCCGTCTTGCGCCGCACCCTGCCCCACGATGCCAAGCGAATTGCCCGGCTGGGGACCCTCTTGCCGGGCTTCCAACCCGCAGCCGGGGCCAGTGTCGAGGAGCGCGCCGGCCACGCCGTCGACTGCCTTCAGGCTTTCATGGATGGCATCGGCATTCAGCGGCGGATATCCGAAATCGCGCCCGAAGCGCCCGATGGCTTCACAATCGACTACGAACAGCTGACTGAATTCTTGGCAGAGGACGTAACCACATACATGTCTCGGCCGCTGGCGCAGCATCCCGTACTCTTCGATCAGGGAGACATTCGCGCGATCGTCCAGGACTGCCTATAGTCGGCTTTTAGAGCCAACTTCGGCCTCCCCCGCCGGGCCCGAGAACGCTCAACCGGATTCCACTCAGGCACCTTACCCTGAGTCCCGTTCTGCGTGGGGCAGCGCCCATGGCGCGCGGATCTCCACCATTCCGAATTCCCCCGGCGCCCATAGACCGCAGGAGATTCCAATCGAAACGAGCACCACCGCCGCGCAACCATCGAGCTTCGAAGGCATCGCCGACACGGCCAAGCTCGACCGCAAGGAGCTCGAACGGCTGCTTGCCCTAGAGGCTGTGCGAGTGCGCATGGACATCCTCCAAACGATTGTCACGGGCGGATCCGGACACCCGGGAGGATCCCTCTCCGCCACCGACATTCTCTGTGCGTTGTACCGGCATGTTCTGCGACATCGCCCGGCAGAGCCCGATTGGAAGGAACGCGATCGGTTCGTTTTGTCAAAGGGACACGCCTGCCCCGCTTTGTATGTGCTGCTGGCCCGCTGCGGCTATTTCCCGCGCGAAGAACTCGCAGGCTTCAGACAAATCGGTCGCATGTTGCAGGGGCACCCCAGCACCAAGACACCCGGCGTTGAATGCGTAAGCGGAAGTCTCGGCCAGGGTTTTTCGAGCGCATTGGGCATGGCTGTCGGGCTTCAACATCAGGGCCAACTCAGCCCCCACGTCTACACCTTGGTCGGTGACGGTGAACTTCAAGAAGGCCAATGTTGGGAAGTCATCCAAGCCGCCGGTCATCGAGCTCAGGCGAACTTCACCGCCTTTGTTGACTACAACAAGATGCAACAGGACGGCATGATCGAAGAGATCCTGCGACTGGAGCCCCTGGCCGAAAAGTGGCGCGCTTTCGGATGGGAAGTGCACGAAATCGACGGCCACGACATGGGCTCCATTTTGGATGCAATCGAATGGGCTCGCGGAGTGAAACATGCGCCCCAAGTCATCATTGCCCACACAATCAAGGGTAAGGGTGTTTCCTTTATGGAGGGCGTCCAGAGGTGGCACGGAACGGCGCCACCCAATGCAGAGGAATTGAGCCAAGCCATGGGCGAATTGAGGACCCTTGAATCGGAGCTAGCGCGATGACGAGCACACCTCCCGCACCGCTTTCCCTGCGCCAGTCCTATGTGGATGCACTGATCGCCGTCGCACAGGAGCGAGATGACTTTGTCTTGCTCGAGGCCGATGCCGCCGGCGCAACTTTCGTCGGGCAATTCATCGAACGCTTTCCCGAGCGCCACATTCAATGCGGCATCGCTGAGCAAAACATGATCGGCATGGCTGCTGGGATTTCGACCACAGGCTTGATCCCCGTAGCCAACACGATGGCCGTTTTCGTCACCCTGCGCGCGCTCGAACAGTTTCGAACATCCGTTTGCTACGCCGACTTCAACGTCAAGCTGTGCGTGAGCCACTTGGGCATCGACATCGGTGAAGACGGCCCCACGCAGGCCGCAATCGAAGATTTGGGCGTGATGGGCTCCATC
>JAJDES010000261.1 GCA_029259675.1 Planctomycetota bacterium | reverse complement strand
ACCACATGAAAGGTGTGCCTGTAGTAAGTCGTGATGAACTTATTGGCCGGGAAGGGTCCGAAGCTGACCACCGTGGCTTCGTCGCCTTCGCCGTACCCAAACTCCGCCGGTCCCAGATCCCACTGAGAATCATCGAAGCCGGGATCACTCCAGCCGACGGGCGGCATTGAAGACTGATCGAAGTACGTCCAATTTGCGCCGCGTGGAACCAAGAACTCGGTCGCTTGACTTGGATCCTCGGCGTAAATCCTGAATTGGTCGACGACCGCACCGCTTTTCGTGACAAAGCGCAGTACGGCAACATCTTGATCCGCTTCCATTAGGATCGCGCCGTGCTTGTCCTGATAGCGCTCGCGACTGCCCGCGGTGGGGAAGTTTTGAAAATCGTAGAAGTTGGTCGTGCCCCCCAAACCATTGACAAAGTAAGCAATGCCGTCCATTTCGAGCCGCTCGTAAAGATGGTCGTGCCCGGCGAAGACCGCATCGGCACCCCACTCGGCATAATCCCACTGCAGTTCCGATTGCGGTCCATGGGATGCCGATGACGAGAAGGGGGCGTGGTGCGTGAACACGAATTTGTAGGGTGCATCAGACGCTAGCAGGGAGGCTTCGAGCCAAGCTGCCTGCAGCGACCCCGCACTCACTCCGTCGGGCTCATCGGAATCGCTATCAAGCACGAATGCGTGCACTGGGCCGCGTCGCACTGCGTAGTAACGCTCGTTGCCCGGAAGCGTGAAGTAGTCGAGGTAAGGTTGCGCGCCGGGTTGATGCCAGTCGTGGTTGCCCAGTGCAGGGAAGAAATTGTTCACGCTGGAGCCGACGCCGTGGGAGCCCTGATAATTTCCAATGTAGCGCGAATAAAACTGACCGACGTTTGCGTCGATGGTGCTTGCTTCACCATCCGGATAGTTGTTGTCACCCACGGTCAAAACCATGTCCGGTCGCCAAAAGTGAACCAACTTGGCAACCTGAGCTTCGTCGGGACCGCCAAACCCGTAATCGCCGATGACGGCGAGGCGCATCGATCCGTCGAGCTCGGCATGGGGGCCCGCTTGAACCTTGCGCGGCGTGAACTGGGCGAAGTTCGAACTACCCAAACTTGGCATTAGGGTGAGAGCGAGAACGCATCGAGTTGTGGCGGAAAAGTTCATTCTGTTTTGCGAGTCGGTGCTCGTGCTTGGGGTTCACCCCAATTTAGCCTGGGCGTTCGAACGTGGGGGACGCCAATGGGATTTCGAGCAGGACTAGTAAGCTGCTCGCATTCCCATGATGCGGGCGTTGAAGCTACTTTGGCCGAGTTTCAGTTGCTCTGCGCCAATGCGCGAGAACTGGTGGGTCTTGGAGCGGAATTCATGCGGCCCAGCGGCGCTGCCGGGCCCAAACGGCGAGCGCATGCCCAGTCTCCGCGCAATATTCAGCGTGCAGCTGGGATTTCTGCCCGGAGCTCGCTGAAGCGTCGCGGCTACATGGGGAAGCAGTCGCTTTCCCAAGTGTCGATGGCCGCAACGATTTCCAACAAGACATCTTCCGACGTGCGTCCGCTGCGCTTCAATACGGCAAAGCTGTGATCGCCGCCTTCGATCGTGGCAAGTTGGCAAGACCCGCCGTAGCGCTTGAGTGCGGGTTTCAGCAGGCTGAGATCGCAGAGCGCATCGCGCGTGCCCTGTAGGAAGAGTGCCGGTTGGGCCAGAGCTGGAAATTGTTCGCTGCGCTCGCGCTCGGGTTTTCCCGCAGGGTGCAGGGGATAACCCAAGAAGCACAAACCCGCGCAGTCTTCGCCCTCCGCCGCCAAGTAGCTTCCCATGCGCCCGCCCATGGACTTGCCGGCGAGGATGATGCGCTGGTGTGGGAAATTCGCGGCCATCGCGCCCAGGGCGGATCGGTGTGCGGCCTCCAGGATCGGTCGAGTGTTGGGTGGGATGCGCTTGCCCTCACGCCGAGCCCGTTGGCGGTAGGGGTATTCGAAGCGCATGACGCCCAGCCCGCGCTGCGCCAATTGGGCCGCCAGGCTGGTGAGGAACGGGGTCTCCATGCCGGAGCCGGCCCCGTGGGCCAAGAGCAGCGCGCTGTCGCGTACAGGCGCCCCCTTTGGAGGTCGATCGAGCAGAGCTTCGAGTTCGCTGACACCGCCGGCTTCAAACGGAATGCGCAACTTCATGGGGCGATTGTGTCACGACCGCCGCAGCTTGAAAGGGCAGGAACGCCGAAGATCGATGAGCTTTCGCACACAGGGCGGAATGGTCGCTTTTGTGGGCCCGATCGAAGCTAGTCTGTCGGGCCGATTCAGATTGCTGCTCCCGGTTGAGCGCCCGCGACCGCTCACTGCAAAACGCTGTTTTCAAAATGTACGAGCCTCCGCCCCCCAAATTGCAAACCACGACCCTGTGGTACTACCCATCGCAACAATTGCCCGGCGCCGTGCACGGCAATCCGCGCTTCGAGGGGCGCACGCCGGCCTATGTGATTTGGAATCTGCTTCAGCGCTACACGCGCGAAGACGACCTGGTCGTGGATCCCTTCTGCGGCGGGGGCACCAGCATCGATGTGGCTCGCGAGCTCGGTCGCAAGGCCCAGGGCTACGACATCGAACCCACGCGCGAGGACATCGTTCGCGCGGACGCGCGCGAGTTGCCTTTAGAAGCGGGCGAAGC
>JAJDES010000027.1 GCA_029259675.1 Planctomycetota bacterium | reverse complement strand
CCACCCCGCTGCCGCCTCCTGCAGACGGTTGGGAGCCCCTGAATTAGCCAGCCAATCCCCTCACAACCCACCGCGCCGGCAAGAGCCCTGCGCCCCCTTCACAGCTGAGATTTCCACGCCACGGCCGTCGATCTGAATGACCAAAGGGCCGCTGCACCCTTTTGAGCAGTTTCGAGCCGGCATTCGGGATCTAGAACTGAAGTCTTCCGCCCAATGGGCCGAGGGTTGCCTTTTCAGCCCTACGTGAGTGCCCGGGGCTGCCCGATGCATCTTTGATGCTCGATCTCAACCCCGCCAGCTCACATCGCTACACTCTTCCGCTCAAATTTGCCGCCTCAGCCCCCCTGGGCCGGTCTTCACCTCTCCCGCACTCTCTCCTCAAAGTTCCGCCCCATGAGCTTTTCGCAAGCCCGATTCCCACGCCCCGTGGGATTGTTCTCGGCAATGTTGTTTCTGGCCTGCTTGGCATTCGCCGCGCCTATTTCCGCGGCCAACGACGGGCGTTTGATCGTGCTCGGATTTGACGGCGCCGACGGCCGCACTGCTGAGGAGATGATGGCGAACGGCGAACTGCCGAATCTCAAGCAGCTGAGCGAAACCGGTACCTTTGCGCGTTTGGGGACCACCATCCCGAACGAATCGCCGACCTCCTGGGCGTCGCTCAACTCCGGCCGCAACCCGGGTGAAACCGGCGTAACCGGCTTCGTCATGCGCTTGAACGAAAGCCCGAGCAGCGGCTCGACGATTCCGCCCATGGCCTACTTCGGCTACGTGAACACGTCCGAAGAGGACATTGGGACTTTCGATAACTTGCCGGTGCCGGACATGAGCCCGCCAGCCATGGCGGGCATTCTTGGGGGAGGCGTGTTTATCGTCTTTCTGATTTTCTTCGCCGGCCTATTGCGCATGCGCTTGCCCATCGCAGGTCTGCTTTCACTGCTCTTGGGCTCCGTTGGTGGAGTGTTGGGCTTCCAAGTCTCCGACTACCTGCCGTCCAAGATCAAGCGTTGGAACAACCTCAGCCAAGTGCGCAACTTTTGGGATTACGCAGGAGATGCGGGCGTTCAGTCCGTGGTGCTCGGCGCGGCCATGGGCTTCGATATGGAGCCTCCGGCCGGTGTAGAGATGCTTGCCGGTTTGGGTGTTCCCGACGCCCGCGGCGGCTTGGGTGATTGGTTCATTTACACCGATGATCCTTTGCAAAACGACCGGCCGCCGAAAGGCAGCTCCACGGGTACTGCCGGCACCAGCTTCCGAGTCGATTACCGCGACGACGTCGTCACGACGCAACTGTACGGCCCGGTGAACTTCTGGGAAGTGGATCATTTGGACCAGGAATTGGCTCAAATTGAGGAGCGCCTGTCCGATCCGAACCTCGGTTACCCGGAAAGTATCGAGCTGCGCGACCTGGAGAAGGATCTCGAAACTCGCCGCAGCGAAGCCTCCAAGGCCCGAATTCCGTTGGACTTGATTGTCACCAAGCGCGATGGCGCTGCAGCCATTCGCATCGGTGAGCAGGAGCAAGTTCTCAAGGTTGGTGAGTGGTCCGACTACTACCACTTGAACTTCAAGCTGAACCCGGTCATCAGCGTCAAAGCCATTACTCGAGTCAAGTTGGTATCGCTCGAAAAGCCCTTCAAGCTGTTCGTCAACACGATTGACCAAGACCCCGAAGCGCCCAATTTTTGGCAGCCGATCAGCTTCCCCTTCGACTATGCGGGCGATTTGGCCCGCGGCACCAGCGCGCCCTTTGAGACCTACGGCTGGGCCTGTGCAACCATGCCCTTCAAGGACGGCGAGGTCGAACCCGAAACCTTGCTCGAGGACATTGAGTTCACGATGAGCTGGCGCGAGCGCTTGACCTACAACCAGTTGGAGCGCAATGACTGGCGCCTATTCATGGGCGTCTTCTCGGTCGTCGACCGAGTGCAGCACATGATGTACCAGTACTACGATCGCGAGCACCCGCTACATGACGCCGAGAAAGCGGCGCACGTCGTGACTTTCTTTGGCAAGGAGATGCCCCTGACGGAAGTCATTCCGGAGATCTATCGCCAGTTGGACCGAATTGTCGGCAAGGTGCTGAATGAGTACGCCGGGCCGGACGACACGCTGCTGGTTTGCGCCGATCACGGCTTCCAGAGCTTTCGTCGTCAAGTACACCTCAACAACTGGCTCTACGAAAACGGCTACATAACTCTCAAGTCCGGCGATCTAAGCAAGTCGGATGGGTCCAGGTTGCAGTTCGTCGACTGGTCGCAAACGAAGGCCTACGCCATGGGCTTGGGCTTCATTTACGTCAATGAAGAGGGCCGCGAATACCGCGGCATCGTGAAGCCCGAGGACAAACCCGCACTGCTCGAAGAGATCCGCGACAAACTGCTCGGGGCCCACGATGAGGAGTACGGCGCCAGTGCTGTCGATGAAGTTTACTTGACGAGCGTCGTGCAAAGCGGAGATCACATGAAGCACACGCCCGACATTGTCCTGGGCTTCAAGCCCCCCTATCGCGCTTCTTGGTCCACCTCCGGCGGCGGCATGAAAATGATGGAGGGTGAGAATGATGCCTGGGTCCCCGGGCCCGTCTTCACCGACAACACCTCCGCTTGGTCCGGTGGGCACCCTTCGATGTCCGAGCGCCACGTACGCGGCATCTTTGCCAGCAATCGCCGTATCGAATTGCCCGCAGACGGTCCGAACATCATGCACATTGCGCCCACGTCTCTGGCCATCCTCGGCGTCGATGTTCCCGAGGAAATGGACCTCAAGCCGCTCAAGATGAAGTAAGAACCGAGTAGACAAGCGGAATAGGCATCCGCTATCCATTCATAGGAGCGTTCCTCGCCAAATCGAGGGGCGCTCTTTTATTTTGATGCCGACGACCCCATCCCGCAGCAACCGCGGACGTTGCTCCAAGGGCGCACATCCGACCTAGATTGTCCATTCTGAACACGCTCCGTATTCTGGTCTCTCCAGCGAACCTAAGAATCTCGAATCAACATGCGATCCATGAAGTTCCTCACCCACCTTGGTCTCGGCGCCCTTGTGCTCGGCCAACTACAAAGCTGCAACCAACTCGGAACGCAGCACGACATGAACAGCAACCCCCTTCTGGTTGAATGGACCGGCCCCTACGGCGGTGTCCCGGATTTTGAAGCCATGGACCTCGCTCTTTTGGAGCCGGCCATGACCAAGGCCATGGCGGCCCATTTGGCCGAAATTGACGCTATCGCCGGCAATCCCGAGCAGGCCACTTTTGAGAACACCATCGTGGCTATGGAGCGCTCAGGCGCAGCCCTGGATCGCGTCTTTACGTTTTACGGAATCTGGAGTTCCAACATGTCCTCTCCCGATTTCCGGGAGATTCAATCCGAGTTGACACCCAAGATTTCGGAATACAGCTCGGCCATCACTCAAAACCCACAATTGTTTGCGCGCATTCAAAGCGTGTATGAGAGCGATAATTCTGAGCGTTCTGCAGAGGAACAGCGCCTGATTTGGCTGACCTACAACCGTTTCGCAAAGAATGGCGCCACATTGACCGGCAGCAAGAAGGAACGCTACGCGCAGATTCAGAAGGAACTTGCCGAATTGCATACCAAATTCGGCAACAACGTTCTGCACGACGAGGAAGGTTACGTCACCTACTTGAGCGCAGATCAATTGGGTGGTTTGTCCGAATCCTTCGTCAAGTCGGCGGCGGCGGCAGCGAAAGCGCGCGACAACGAAGGCAAATACGCCATTACGAACACGCGCTCTTCGATGTCTCCGTTCCTTACCTACTCCACGGAACGCGACCTACGCGAAACGGTTTGGCGCAATTACTATTCGCGCGGCGACAACCGCGATGAATACGACAACAATGCCGTTATTGCGCAAATCCTGAAGCTGCGTCACGAACGGGTTGGGCTGCTCGGGTTTGACAACTACGCTCAGTGGCAATTGCAGGATCGAATGGCCAAGACTCCGCAGCGCGCGTTGGACCTCATGGAAGCCGTTTGGCCGGCGGCTTTGGCTCGCGTCAAGGAAGAGGTCGCCGACATGCAAGCGATCGCGGACGCCAATGGCGACGGCATCACGATCGCGCCGTGGGACTATCGCTACTACGCAGAAAAGGTGCGACAGGCGAAGTACGACCTCGATTCCGAGGAGGTCAAGCAGTACCTGCAACTGGATAAATTGCGCGAAGCCATGTTCTTCGTTGCCGGCGAACTGTTTGACTTCAACTTCCAGCCCGTGCCGGCCGGGACGGTTCCCGTGTTCTTCGATACCGTGAAAGTTTGGGAAGTCACCAACAAATCAACGGGCGAGCACATCGGCCTTTGGTATCTGGACCCCTTCGCTCGCACCGGCAAACGCTCCGGAGCTTGGGCCAGTATGTACCGCGGCCGATCCACATTCGACGGAGAGAAGACCGTGTTGTCGTCCAACAACTCCAACTTTGTTGCGGGTGCACCCGGCGAAGCTGTCTTGATCTCCTGGGACGATGCCCAAACCTTCTTTCATGAGTTCGGGCACGCTCTGCACTTCCTTTCTGCGGACATCGAGTATCCGACCTTGAACGGCGGCGTGCGCGACTACACAGAGTTTCAATCGCAATTGCTGGAGCGCTGGCTCTTCACCGATCCCGTCATCAAGGGCTACTTCAC
>JAJDES010000260.1 GCA_029259675.1 Planctomycetota bacterium | reverse complement strand
TCAACATGACGGCGGCCAACACGACCGAGCCCGAGGTGGGGGCCTGGGTGTGGGCGTCCGCAAGCCACGTGTGGAAGGGCAGCACCGGGACCTTGATGGCGAAGGCGATGGCGAAGGCCGCGAAGAGCCACGTTTGAGTGCCGAAGGGCAGGTCGCCGGCCTGGGTCAGGAAGCGCACCACATCGGAGTGGCCCTGGGTGTAAATCAGGTAGAGCACCGCCACCAGCATCAGAAGGCTTCCGCTCATGGTGAAGAGGAAGAACTTGATCGTGGCGTAGATGCGTTTCTCGCCGCCCCAGATACCGATGATGAAGTAGAGCGGTACCAGGCTTACTTCCCAGAACACATAGAACAGCACGAGGTCCAGAGATAGGAATGTGCCGAGCATTCCGGTTTCCATCACCAGTAGCCAGACCAGGAATTCCTTCACGCGCGTGTGGATGTGTCCACCGGCGGACAGGGCGACGATCGGCATGATCACCGCCGTCAGCACGACCATCAGGATCGAGATGCCGTCAACGCCGAGCTTGAATTGGATCGGGATCAGGCTTTGGGCGCCGGGGATTTGGAACCACTCGGCGCTGACGACGCCTTGCATGCCCGCCTGGCTGCCGTCGAAGCGCGCGAACAGGATCGCGCCGAGAACCGCAGTCAGTGCGGTGGTACCAATCGCCACGCTGCGCAACATGCTGGTGCGCTCGCCCGGTATCAAGAGAAGCACCAGGGCCCCAAGTAGGGGTAAGAAGGTGAGCAGTGTCAGGGATTCCATGGATTTGGTGCGGCCGGAGGGAGGGCGGGCCTAGGCGATCCAGAAGAGGGTCAGGATGGCGGCGCCGGCGCCCATCCAAAGGGCGTAGCTTTTGACATTGCCGTCGGTGAGGCCGCGCAACTTGCCGGCCGTCTTGCGCGCCAAAGTTGCCGCGCCGTTGGCGACGCCGTCGATGGCCAGTTGGTCCACGAGCGAAGCGATCGTGAAGCCGAGCAGCTTGACTGGTTGAACAATGTGGCGCGTGTAATCGCGGTCGATGTTCCAGGCGTTCTCGAAGAAGCTCGCGGCCCCTCCGATCAATCGTCTCAGGCCCTGATCCGCCTGGGTGCCCTGGCGGTAGGAGTGGAAGCCGTAGTGGGCGAAGACGAGCGCAATTACCGATCCCAGTCCCAGCAGCAACCATTCGGTGGTTGCTGCCAAGGCGTGGTGTTCGCCTCCGAACAAGAGTTCGTTGCCCGGGTCGGTAATGGGCTTCAACCAATCGGACAAGAGGTGGTTTACGTGGAAAACATGCGGCAGGCCGAACACGCCTCCGCCCACCGCCAGAATGGCCAGGATGATCAGCGGCACCGTCATAGAAGCCGGCGACTCGTGGGGGTGCACATGCTCTTTATCGAAGCGCTCTTCGCCGAAGAAGGTCAGGGCCACCATGCGCCAGGTGTAGAAAGCGGTCATGGCTGCGGCGCAGAGCCCGACGATCCACAGCGCGATGTGAATGCCGCCGCTTGCGAAGTTCATGGCCAGGATCTCGTCCTTCGAGAAGAAGCCCGACATCAACGGCAGGCCCGATAGCGCCATCGATCCGCACAGGAAGGTGACGAAGGTGCGCGGCATGTGCTTGCGCAAGCCGCCCATCTTGTACATGTCCTGTTCGTCGTGCATGCCGTGGATCACCGATCCGGCGCCGAGGAACAGGAGCCCCTTGAAGAACGCATGGGTCATCAAGTGGAAGACGGCCGAGGACCATGCACCCACGCCGAGGGCCAGGAACATGTAGCCCAACTGGCTCACGGTGGAGTAGGCCAGCACCTTCTTGATGTCGCGTTGCAGGAGCGCGCTGCTGGCTCCGATTACGGCGGTAAGGGCGCCCACCAGTCCGATCACTAGCAGCACGCTGTCGGCCGCGGCGAAAAGCGGGTTGAGGCGCACGACCAAGTACACGCCGGCGGTGACCATGGTGGCGGCGTGAATCAGCGCCGATACCGGCGTGGGTCCAGCCATGGCGTCGGGCAGCCAGACGAAGAGCGGCCATTGGGCGGACTTGCCGCAGGCTCCGCCGAAGAGCAACAAGCACGCCGCGGTCAGCTCACCCAGTTGGTCCGGTTGCGAAAAGATCATGGCCGCCGAGCGACCCAGGTCGGACAGGTCGAGGGTGCCGAACAGGCGCACCAACATGAAGCTGCCGATCAGGAAACACGCGTCGCCGATGCGGTTGACGACGAAGGCCTTTTGTCCCGCTTCCGCCGGCCAGCCCTTGTCGTACCAAAAACCGATCAAGAGGTAGGAGCAGAGCCCGACGCCCTCCCAACCGACGAAGAGCCCCAGAAGGCTGGAGGAGAGCACCAGCATCAACATCGCCGTGACGAAGAGATTTAGGTACGCGAAGAACTTGGCGTAGCCCGCATCGCCCTGCATGTAGCCGACCGAATAGATGTGAATCAAGAGCCCCACGCCGGTGATGATCAGGGTCATCAAGCTCGAAAGGGGGTCGACCACCATCGAGACCGAGATCATGAGTGAGCCCGCATCGATCCAGGACCAGGCGCTTGATTCGAGCACTCGCTCGCCGGGGTCCATACCTCTCAAGCTCATGAAGCATTGCACGGCAAGGATCAAGGCGCCGAGTATGGCGGCGCAAGCAACCCAGCCGGCGAGTTGGGCCGGGCCCGAGCTGTCTTGGCGCCGGGCACGAAGCTCCATGAAGTGCAGGATTCCGCACACAAGACTGCCCAGGAGGGGCAGGGCGGGAATCAACCAGAGCATGTTGTCCATTGCTGGGGGCGTCGCCAGTTGACTGGCGTGGCAAGGGCTAGTGCAGCTAGAGCAGCTGCGTGGTGCGCGCGTTGCGGGTGGTGGATGTGCGCGGCGCTTTCAAAGACGGAACGGTGAGCGGATCAGCCGGACAGGTCGCTGACGCTGTCCAAATCCACGGTTTGTTTGAGGCGATAGAGCGCGATGATGAGCGCCAAGCCGACAGCGGCTTCGGCCGCCGCGACCAGGATCACGAAGATCGAGAAAACGGCTCCATCCAGATTCAAATTGCCGGCCGTCGAATGCATGCGACTGCCGGTGATCAGGGTCAAATTGGCCGCATTGAGCATCAACTCGATGCTGGCCAAGACGATGATGGCATTGCGCCTGATTAGGAAGCCGGCAACGCCGATTCCGAACAGAAGCGCAGCCAGGATCAACAGGTGTTCGTTGGGCACGTTCACAGGCCTTGCCCTCCTTGGGTTTGAGTGGCGGCTAACGATTGGGCGGCGCCCTTTTTCGTCGAGCTGTGCACCAGATCCGGCTCAGCGCTCTCCTGCGGCGATGATGCCGGTTGATCCGGCAACGCGGCTTTTGGCTGCTTGGGTTGCGAAGCTTCCGAGGGGGATCCATCGCCCTGGAGCGGCAGCACCGGCTGTCCGCTGGTTTGACCGTCAAAGTTCTGCCCTCGGCGGCGTTTGGCCAACACGAGCACGCCGATCATGGTCGCCAGCAACAGCACGGCGGAGGCTTGGAAGGGCAGCACGTAACGACTCGACAAGAGCGCAGCGATGCTTTGCAAGTTGTCGTAGCCGGTTGCAACCAATTCGCTGTCGGTGCCCTTGGCCAAGAGTGGACTGCTGGAACTCGTGAGCGTGGATGCCGCCATGCCGACCAGAGCCAATCCCGCCGCGGCGAGGGTGGCCACGGCCATGCGCCGCATTCCAAACGACCGCGTCGAGTGTTCGTCCAGGGCCCCAATGTCGGTCATGTTGAGCAACATGACGACGAATAGGAACAGGACCATGATCGCGCCGGCATATACGAGGAGTTGGGCGGCCGCCATGAATTGGAAGCCGGCCAATAGGTAAATTCCACCAAGGCTCACCAAGCTGCCCAATAGTGCCAGCACGCTGGCCATCGGGCTCTTGGAGGTGACGACTCCTAAAGCGGAGATCAGCGCCGCGGCACTTAGGAAGTAGAAGAGGAGTTCTGCCACCGGTTGTTCAGTTTGTAGACGTAGTCGAGTCGATCTTGGAGGCTGGACACCGGGCGCTTGAGCTTCTCGATGTCGTAAATCAAGGCTTGCCGTGAAGTGTCCGCCAACTCGAGCTCGTTGCTCATCAAGATGGCGTCCTTGGGGCAGGCCTCCTCGCAAAAACCGCAAAGGATGCAGCGCAGCATGTCGATGTCGAAACGCTCCGGCTCGCGCTCGATAAAGCGCTCCGTTTCTTGCCCATCAATCGTGATGGCGTAGGCCGGGCAAGCGATTTCGCACAGTCCGCAGGAAACGCAGCGAATGGTGTCGTCTTCGTTGACCACCAAGCGCGGTTGCCCGCGAGTGACTGCGTTTGTGACCAGGGGCTCTTCGGGGTACTGGCGAGTGATCTTGCGCCGGAATATGGCGCGCATCGTCACGCCCAATCCGCGAAAGATCTCCGGCAAGTAAAGCCGCTCGAAGAGGGATAGTTGCTTGCGTTTGACGATCACCATGGCGTTGTGCCCTCTTGGGCTGCGATCCAGATTGCGGCGGGAATGGCCAAAGAGAGCAGTCCCGTAACAGAGCGACCCAGCGGGGAGTTTGCGAAGCTGGCGGCGTCGGAGGCGGCGGCGTCGCGCTTGGAACCACGGGTGGTCAAGATCCAGGCGGTGGGTACGAGGCAAAGAACCAAGATCGGCAGCATCCACCAGCTCGACCAACCCATGGCAACCAGGGCTCCGGTTGCAAACAAGTTGAACAGCGCCAGGGGCAGCATCGTATTCCAGCCCAGGGACATCAGTTGGTCGTAGCGGAAGCGCGGAAGGGTCCAGCGCACCCACAGGAACAGGAATAGAAAGATTCCCGCCTTGGCCGCAAAGGCGCCCAATTGAATGAACCAGGGCGCACCGGCCCAAAAAGGAACCTGATAACCGCCGAGGAAGAAAGTTGTCGTCAGGCAAGCCATGACGATCATCGCGCAGTATTCGCCGAGGAAGAACAGGGCGAATTTCATCGAGGAGTACTCGGTGTGGAAGCCGCCGACCAATTCGGGCTCGCACTCGGCGAAGTCGAATGGGTGCCGGTTGGTTTCCGCGAAAGTGGCGATGACGAACAAGAGGAAGGCCAAGGGTTGGCGCACAAAGTTCCAGCCCAGGGGGTTGGTGCCTTGGCTGAGTCCGATGGTTTCCAGGTCCAAACTTCCGCTCAAAAGCACGGCGGCCAAGACGGCGAGCAGCAACGTCAACTCGTAGCTGACCATTTGCGCGGTGGCGCGCAGCCCGCCTAGTAGTGAGTACTTCGAATTGCTGCTCCAACCGCCGAGGATGACGCCGTAAATCCCAAGACCTGTGAGTGCTAGGACATACAGCACGCTGATCTCAAGCTTGGCGATGGAGAGTTGGCCCAGGTCGTAGCCCGCGATTTCAACCTTGCCCGCAAAGGGAATCACGGCCACGGCCATCATGGCCGGGATCGCGGACAGCATCGGGGAGAGCCGGAACATCAAACGGTTGGCACCGTCCGGCACGAGCTCTTCCTTGAAGATGAATTTGACCCCGTCGGCCAGGGGTTGAAGCAAGCCCCAGGGGCCGACGCGGTTGGGACCGATGCGGTACTGAATCCAGGCCGAGATCTTGCGCTCGGCGAGTGTCATCAATGCCGCAGTGCCCAGCAGTCCGCCGTAAATCAAGCCGGCTTTGATCAACCAGACAAGGATTGTCGGCAGGTTCTCTGCTTGCGCGGGAATGGTTTCGGGAGGAAGGGACACGTGGGTATGGGTGGGTGCTAGGGGGAGTGGGCGTGGCTCAGGCCGGCGGGCGCTTGATTCTCAGGCGCTAGCGGGTGCGCGCGTGCCGCTGGTGAGCGAGCGCAATAGGTTTTCGAGTTCGAGTGTCCCGGCGGGCGCGGGCCTGCACATCGAGATGCGTCCGCGCTGGCCGTCGACATTGATCCAGGTACCGCGTCTTTCCACGCAGCTGTGAATTCCAAAGCACGCGTTGAGCGCGGGTGCTGAAACCGACTTCAAGTCGCAAATGATTAAGCGCAGCGCCGCGGGCAGCGTTTGCAGTTGATCCTCACCAATCAGATCGATGATGCGCTCGCCGACGAGTAGGGCGCTTTTGGCCTCCATCAAGCTCTCGAGCAGAGCTTCGGATTCAATCGGCTCGAGGCCGAGTTCGGTCAGTCCACGTCGGTTGGGTGCGGGGTCGCCCGTGTGCAAGAGATCGTCGGCGAGTCCGTTGGCGGCGGGGCTGAAGAAATGGGCCTTGGTCCCGAGGCTTTGTGCCAACTCAACCAAGAGCGTTCCCTCCTCTTGGGTCAGCCAGGGCGAAGCCACGATCACCGGCGGCCCGTGCAGCGCGAGCATGTTGGATGCGAGCTCAAGCGCCTCCTCCGTCTTGGTCGCTTTCAGGCCGTGGTTGCCGTGCAGGTGCGCACCCGTCAGGCGACCCTCAAGCTCGTGCTTGTCGATCGCAAAGCGACCGGTGTCGCACATCCACCAACCATTGACTTGCTGGTTCTCGCGCGGGCGCGTGCGTTTGAGTTCGTCGCTGCGCAGGACTTCGTGGATCACCGAGCAGCCGCGGCTGCACTCTCCACAGGTGGAGGCGGTCGGCTTGAGGTTCCAAACACGCGCCTGGAAGCGGAAGGACTTGAGTGTCAGGGCGCCGACGGGGCAAACATCCGCCAGGTTGCCCTGGTAGTTGCCGGTCAGGGGCCGATCCATGAAGGTCGAAATCGTCGAACGCGCAGCCAGTCCCGAAACCGTGAGTTGCGGAGTCTTCGGCACTTCTTCCATGAAGCGCACACAGCGACTGCAAAGGATGCAGCGCTCTTCATCGAGGAGAATCACATCGCCGAGGCTCTTGCGCTTATCCAGCTTGCGACGGGGCTCAACGGTGCGACTGAAGCTTTGACCTTCGTTGAAGCTGAAGTCCTGAAGATCACACTCTCCGGCCTTGTCGCAAATCGGACAATCCAAGGGGTGGTTCTTAAGCAGGAACTCCAAGCACTCGCGGCGCACCTCGTGGGCTTTCGGCGAGTTGGCGAAGACTTGCATGCCTTCGCTGACGGGTGTGCGGCAGGCCACCACGACGCGCGCGGGCATATCGCCTTGCTTGACCTCGACCTGGCAAATGCGGCACGAGCCGACAGGCGAGAGGCCGGGGTGATAGCAATACGTCGGCACATCCTCACCCTCTTTGTGCAATGCGTGCACAAGGGGTTGTTTGGGATCGGCTTCGACCTCGCGGCCGTCGATGAAAATCTTAGTCACGCGCTTGCCTCGACTGACTTCGCAGGTTCAGTGACAGTGGAAGGGACGGCCGCAGCCTTGGCACCGTCCACCTGGGAGGCAGCGGCTTCGAGCGCGGTTCGGAAATTCTTGATCAAGGCGTGGGTGGGGATTGCCGCCGCATCGGCCAAGGCGCAAATGGTTTTGCCCGGCGCCATGCCGCTGGCGAGGCTGCTGAGCAATTCGATGTCCTCGAGCCTGCCGCGACCATCGTCCATGCGGCTGAGAATTTGGTGCAGCCATTGGGTGCCTTCGCGGCACTGACTGCATTGACCGCAACTCTCGTGATCGTAGAAGCGCGCCAGGACGCGGCTGATGTGAACGATCGAGGTGGTTTCGTCGAGCACGATCATGGCGCCGGTGCCGAGCATGGATCCGGCGGCCTTGATCGAATCGTGATCCATGGCCGTGTCGATCGTGTTCGCCGGCAAGAGACCGGTGGAGGAGCCGCCGGGGAACCAGGCGAGCATCTTGCGATTTTTCCAAACGCCGCCGGCGATATCTTCAATGATCGTTCGGGCGGGAATACCGAGCGGAACCTCGTATACACCCGGTTTGGCCACGTGACCGCTGATGCCGACCAGAATGTTGCCCGGACTCTTGTCCGTGCCCATGCCGCGATACCAGGTGGCGCCGCGGTCGAGAATGAAGGGCAAGTTGAAGAGCGTCTCGACATTGTTGACCGTCGTCGGATTGCCCCACAGGCCCGAGCCCGCGGGGAAGGGGGGCTTGGGTCGCGGGTGGCCGCGCTTGCCTTCCAAGCTCTCCATCAAGCCGGTCTCTTCGCCGCAAATGTAGGCGCCGGCACCCTGGTGCATCCAAACTTCGCAATCGAAGCCCGAGCCCAGGATGTTCTTGCCGACGAGTCCGGCGGCGCGCGCTTCCGCCAAGGCGTCCTTCACGCGCTGATACTCGAGGCGGTACTCACCGCGCACGTAGATGTAAGCCGTGCCCGCGGACATGGCGTAGCAGGCGATCAAAATGCCCTCGAGCAGACCGTGCGGATCCTCGCGCAACAGCACGCGGTCCTTGCAAGTGCCCGGCTCCGATTCATCGGCGTTGACGGCCAAAAAGCGCGGGCGCGGATCTTTGCTCGGATCCGGCATGAAGCTCATCTTCAGGCCGCTCGGAAAGCCGGCGCCGCCGCGACCGCGCAAACCCGAATCCTTGATCTCTTCGACAACCGCCTTGACGTCCTGCTTCGTGCGCAAAATGCGCTCCAGGGTGGGGTAGCCCGACTGGCAATCCGCGGCGCGATTTTTGGCCGAGTGCTCGGAGTAAACCTCCAAGGTGTGGGAGTTCTCCAAATCGCAGCGATCGAGCAAGTATGTTTCGTGCTGGCTCATGCTCCCACGCCCCCCAGGATGCGATCGACATCGGCCGGTTCGAGATCCTCGTGGTACGTGCCGTCGAGGTCGAACATCGGTGCGTTGGCGCAGGCGCCCTGACACTCCACCACTTCCACGGTGAACTTGCCGTCGGGTGACGTTCCGTGCACGGGTGCGCTTGTGAATTCGCACACGCGCCGCAAGATCTCTTCGCTGCCGCGCAGCGTGCAGGAGATGTTGTGGCAAACGCTGACGACGTGCTTGCCGGGTGGCGTTAGGCGGAACATTGGATAGAAGGAAACGACCCCGTAAACCTCGACGGGTTCCAATTCGAAATAGGCGGCGCAGTCCTCCATGGTTTCGGGACTGATCCAGCCGCCCAACTCTTCTTGGCAGCGGTGCAGCGCCGGAATGAGCGCGGCTTGCCGTTCGGGGTAATGCGTGCAAAGTTCGTCGAACTCGGCAATCAGTGCTTGCGGAAGTGCCATCAGCGATCCACCTCACCCATAACGAAATCGAGGCTGCCGATCAGGGAAACCATGTCGGAGAATAGCCGTCCGTTGGCCAGTAGGG
>JAJDES010000259.1 GCA_029259675.1 Planctomycetota bacterium | reverse complement strand
CCCGACGATGTTTCGCTCAACCTCATGGTGGCCTACATCTTGATCCGTCAGGGTGCGCCCAATACGGATTTGGTGTACGCGCGCAACATTCTCGAGGAAATTGACGGCGACGATGATCGGCGCGTGTTGCTGGGACTCGGCAATGCCTACGAGCGGCTTGGAACCGCCTATCGGGAATCCGCAGAGAAGATTCTGGCGGCAGAATCTGAAGAGCAACTTTCGGAAGCCGAGCGCGCAAAACGCGCGGCCAAGTTGCAGCAAACAGCGCACGAGAATCTGCTCGCGGCCCGCTCCAACTACCAAAAAGTTCTCGAGCGCGGCCCCAAAAACCTCAAGGCGCTCAACGGTTGTCAGCGCGTGAGCGCGCTGCTGGAAAACTACGAACAATCGATCGAGTGGTCCGCGCGTTTGCTCAAGATTGCGACGGAGGAGCAAAACTTTTATCAGGACCGTTTGGGTCGCGAGGACATGACGCTGGATAGCGAATTGGAGCTCGCATCCGAAGTCGAATCGCTGCGCCGCCTGCGCATCGAAACACACCTCTTCTCCGCCACGATCCTGGCCAATCACTTGGACTCGCCGGAAGCCGCCTTAGAACACTTGCACCGCGTGAGCGAACTCGATCCCAAATTGCCCGAGGCCCACTCGCTGCGGGCGCAACTACTCGCCGAAGGTCAACGCTACGCGGAAGCTGTCTCGGAAATCGAACGCTTCCTGTCGCTCAGCGACCGCCCCTTCGACCACCCGGCGGTCCGTCGCGCCTTTGACTTGCGTTCCGAGTGGAGCACCAAAGCATCGCAACAGACTCGATAAGCCGCGCTCGGTAAGCCCCCCGCGACAGACTCCAGGGCGCACCCGATTGACGGGGCCGCCCCACCGAGCTTCGCCATCGGTGCCAAGCGCTGGAACGGATCCAATCACGGCGCCGACCCGGGCAGTCCACCGTTTGCACTCATGTGTCACGAATAGAAAAAGAGCGCGACCCAAAGTCGCGCTCTTTTGTTTCTCGCTGCTGTCCGCGGGCCCACGCCTTGGACAGCTGCCGGAAGGGACTTAGCTAGGGCCGCGCTTCGGACGCCTCATCGATTCCCTCGGCGGCACTCCCTCATGCGGGCTCGCATAGCCCAAACGTGCACGGCACAGCCTTTGGGTCCGCAGCGCAAACGTCTCGAAGAATTTCGTACTTCGCTTGCGCCCACTCAGCGACCCGAGCCCACCGGCGTTTCACTTTCCTTCAGGCTTTCGGTCGAAGGCTTGGTGCCGGGGCTCCAAATGCGGCGCTGCTGCTCGCCCCAGTTGTCGTAGAAGAGCACGGTCAATTCAGTCTTCGCCTTGCGCTCTTGCATGATCCGCGTAACGGATTCGCGCGAGTCGATGGGCTGGCCGTTGATTTCGATAATCACATCGCCGGCCGTAATGCCCAAGGCGTGAGCGATGGTTCCGGGCTCCGTTCCGAGCACCAACAAGCCTTCGTTTTCACCCAGTTCCAAACGCTCTTGGCGCATGATGTCGACCGGGTTTAGGTACACGCCCAATACGTCCGTTCGCGGCTCCTGGGCCGAATCGTCACCGAAAAATTCATCCATGGCTTGACCTTGCACGCTTCCGTTCTGGAAGTCAAAGCGGTTCGTCCCCGAACCCGCACCGGATTCATCTCCGAAGAAAAATCCTTTGGCTCCCGGCCCCAGATCCATAAACAGCGACCTGCGTCCGCCAGTCTGAAGTCGATCCTTCAATTCGGGATAAAGCTCGAGCAGTTCTTGCATGCTCTCCGCCTTGTATTCGTTCGTAACTTCTTCGCCGTCGACAATTTTCGTTTCGACCGCAGTCACCCCATCGGGGCCGAGCTCCAACTTGAAGTTGGAACCCATGGACTTGCCGCTTGCACCCGGTGGCAAGTTGCGAAAATTCCGGTCAAAGAAGCCATTGTCGAAAAACTGTTGGCCTGGAAAGCCCAGCCCCGGAATTCCCTGCCCGGGTGCCCCCAGCCCATAACCTCGATTCAGCTCCTGAAAGTGCTCGAAGAGTTGATTCAATTCCTGACCCAACGGCACACTGCGAAAACCTTGGTTGCCTGCGCCAATCCGTCCGGGGATACCGATCATCCCGCGCAACTGATATTGGCTGCGAAGTTCGCGCAGAGCCAAGCGTGCGGTCCAAGCCAAGTCCGGATTGGTCGGATCTTCAGCGCGCTCTTCAATCCAGGCCATGGCCCGCGGATCGCTGCGCGCCAACGCTATGAATTGAGCATAGTCCAACTCGCGTTGGGCCAAATCGTGGTTGCTGAGTCGATTCAACCACACTGCGGATGAAAAGGGCTCGCTCGGAAGCGCTTGTTGATCCTGCTGCCGATTCCCAGGAAGCGGATGAACCCGCACCAAGCCGCTGCTGCCGGTTTCCTCACCCTCAACACTCCCGCTGCCATGGGCCGGCCGGGATTCGGTCTCTTGGGTCCACTCGACTTGGGACCAGGCGACGTTCAACAATGCCACCGCCGCGAGCGGCGCGGTGACCCAAACCAATCGATTTTGATGACGTGTATTCATGACTCCTCGGGACGCTGGGATTGACTAATTGGAAAGTCCGATGACTTACCGGATGGGTCCTCGTGGAATGGACAGGGGCCCGGCTGATGCTGGGCCCAACCTCGCAAGCGCTTCGAGCCGCCGGATCGCCCGTGGACCCAGCAAGCGCGCTGCGCTGCTCACTTTGCGTACGCAGGGAAAGCGGACGTGTTGAGCTACTGCGCCAGAAAGCCTGGCGGGATTGGAATCTCTATTCGCGAGCCCAAAACGTTCAAACGCCAAGCGAGCCCCTGCAAGGCCGCCTGGCGAGCGAATTGGATAGTACGGAGAACTATTGGGACTCGAGTCCCGGGCCTTTCACTCTTTGTTCGAATCGAATTCGGAGCGGGCGTCCCCATTCTTGGAATGCTTTGCTTACTCCAAACGACGGTGCGCGTGCGGAGCGGCGTTCGCACCGGTACCACCCACCATCTGATTCGGATCGAAGGGAATCGCGGTCGGAAGGCCCGCTTCGCGCTCCAAGCGAACAAGCCGCTCGAGCATGGTCTCTTCACCCAAGAGAACCGGTTGCAGGCCGCCCTGGGTCAGGGTCGGTTCGGGAGCGCCCGTACCCGCCAGGGCCGCGCCACCGTTTGATTGCACCTCAATTGCAGGGCTACCCGCCGCAAGGCCCGCAGAGCCCTCGGGTGTCAGCGAGGATGATTTGGGCCCGGCTTGACTCTGCGCAAAATCCATAACCGAAGGCGTGGCCGTCGGTGAATCCTCATGCCAAAGCGGGAGGGAGAAAAGTGCCAGCGCGGCTGCCGTGCTCAGCATGCCGGCGAAACGCAAAATGCGGCCGCGCACCGGAGCGGGCCTATCCACAGGAACCCCAGCGGAAGGCAGCAGATCGGCGGCTGAGTTCTGCCGGGATGCCGCAGCCTCCAAGGCATTGGAAGTGGACGAATCGAGCAGGCCCTCCGATTGCATACGCGCGCGGATACCGGGCCAAAGATCAAGTGGTTCCGCCCGCAGCTCGCTCTCCGCCGCCGAGCCATGGGCCAGGTAGGCGGAACGTGCTCTGGTCGCAGACTCAAGCATGGCGCGACAGTTTTCGTCTGCCTCAAGCTGAGCCTCGATCCATTGGCGTTCTCCGAGCTCCAACTCACCCCCGAGGTAGAGCTGCAGCTGGGTTTCGAAATCGTAGTTGTTGTCGTTCATGGTGGTGTTGGCAAACCGTCGTTCAACGCGAGCGACGCCTACGGGGAAGGCTCGCTATTTGTGATCCGGACCGCAGCAGCACGGGCCGCTGACAAGTTCTTGATGCTGAAGCCGATCCTTGGACCCGAATGAGGGCCCATTGGAAGGCGCACAGCGGGGATCGGTGAGTTTCGTGGAACGATTGAATGGCTTCATCGTGGCTACGATCTCGCCTCGCCCGTTGTTGGAGCCTGACTCGACTCGTTTGAAATTTGTGAATCGCCCTCAAATCCGAGGCTTCCGCCGCCCGCACGCAATTCCTCCATGCGCAGCCGGCGATCCCACTCCTCTTGGAAAAGTTTTCGACCGCGGTGCAGGCGCCAGCGAACAGTCACATGGGTCGCACCGACGATTTTGGCGATATCAATGCAGGACATGCCCTCCAGTTCGCGCAGGGCCAGAACGACCTGGAAGTGGGGAGCCAGGCTGTCGATGCATTCGCGCACCAAGACCGCTGTTTCCGCTGCCTCCAGCGGCTCACTGGGCGCCGGAGCCGCATCATCGGGCAGGTCAAAGTCGGCATCTTCATCGACCGCCGATGAGGTACTCACGGCCGGACGCCGCTTGCGCAAATGATCGATGCCCAAGTTGGTAACGATGCGATACAGCCAGGTGGTGAAATCGTGCTTGAAATCGAAGCGCTCAATGTTGCGAAAGACGCGCAAGAAAGCCTCCTGGGCCAGATCCTGGGCATCCTCGCGACAGGGAACCAGGTTGCGAGCTACGCGGAAAGCGCGCTGTTCGTGCCTTTGAACCAATTCGGCGAAGGCCTGTTCTTCCCCCGCTTGGGCGCGCCGAATCAAGGCGTGATCCTCCGCCCGCGCGCGC
>JAJDES010000258.1 GCA_029259675.1 Planctomycetota bacterium | reverse complement strand
GAGTATGCCGCGCGCGGAGGGACGACGACCATGTATTGGTCCGGAGATCATCCGGGCAGCATGCAGGGCGCCAGCAATTTGGCGGATTGGAAGTGGGGCAATGCTCCCACGGCTCAGCCGGACATGGTCTTTGAATCTTGGGTCGATGGTTGGATCGGAACGGCGCCGGTTGGTTCTTACTTCCCCAATCCCTTCGGCTTCTTCGATATCAACGGAAACGTGTGGGAGCTGTGTCAGGATCTAGCGCACGGCCACACGTTTGACCTTTGGCCGGGAACCGGCGAAAGCATCGGTGGAAACGAGAATTTCCGCAATGTGCGCGGCGGCTCCTTCAATGAGGTGGCATCCAACCTGCGCAGTGCTCTGCGGCAGGAGTTTGCACCCGATGCCAGTAGCTTGGATGTCGGAGTGCGACCTGTGGTGAAATTGCAGCGCTGATCCGCAGGCGTCCAAGCAATGTAGAGCTGCGATCCGATGGGAATCATCAGCTCGGACCGCGCGACAGGACTAGCCCATTCGATCGGCAAGGTTTGCCAAGGCTCGAAAGAGCAGCGCTCGTATGGCGCCTTCCTTGCGGTCCATTCGCACAGCAATTTCCGATTGGGTCAGTTGCAGCACGCGTGAGAGCAAAATGACTTCGCGGTGTTCTTCGCTCAGGCCTGCAAATGCCTTTTCAATTCGAACGGCCATTTCAGCACCCATAGCTTCTTGGCTGGGGGAGCACATCGAAGCGTAGCAATCCAGCAGAGCCGGATCGTAATTGGACTTGCTCGAGTCCAAGGGCACGGCTCGCATGGCGTCGCGTTTTTGAGCTAGCCAAAACTTCTGCTTGTTGCGGATCTTGCGCGTTGCGGTCGTGTACAGCCAATGCCGAAAGGCTCCCTCTCCCTCGTAGCGAAAACGATCGACTTTCTCGAGCACTTCACGGCAAACCGATTGACACAGGTCAGAATGGGATTCCACGGCGCGCATGCTGCCGCCCGCCTGCATGCGCACCCACGCGCGCAGGCCCGGCAAATGCCTTTTCAAGAGGGGTTCGAGCGCCTCTTGGTCTCCATTGGCCAAGCGCTGTACGAGTTCTAAGGATTCGTTCGACACCCCCACAAGATAGCGGATTGTCGGGGCGATGTTCCCAATACATATAAACGGGGGCGCCCCTTTCAGAGCGCCCCCGCTTTCCACGTTCTCCCAATCTCCAAATGAGGGTTTTGGACCTACAGTCCGACCTTCACTTGCATCCCGCGCGAGAACGAGAGTCCGTCACTCGCATCGGGGTCGGACATGACAACTTGGTGATAGAACGAGATTCCACACAACGAGGGATCGTTCGGAGTCTGATAAAGAACCTGCAGCCCGTTCTTGGGGATGTTGATGGGCAAGACCAACAAGGGGTTGAGATGCAGGATTCCACCCAAATTTGTTTGGAAGCTGATCGGCTTCGTGCCCACAGCCCACCAGCCGACGGTGTCTTCGTGCAGGGAGTTGCCCATTTCAAAGCTGAACTCTCCTCCAACATAGGGCAAGTTGTCGGTGGACAATGTCGGCACGCCGTGACGCCCGGGCCAACCTTGCCCGTACTCCGTAACCTCTGCGCGGCAGGGCTCGTAGACGTAGTTGTCACTGCCGCCGCGCAGCACCAAGCCGACCGTGTGTGCCGGGTTCGGATCTTGACCAATGATTTTGGCCGTGACCATGTGCTCGACAACGTCGGGGCTGTTGCGATAGAAATCAACGGAAGCCGAGCTGGGCATGCCGGGGCCGCCCAAAACTTTTTGCTCGCCGTAGTTTTCAGTGATGTGCAGTTTGACTTTTTGACTGCCGCCACCGAAGTGCGTGATTTGCATTTGGAAGCCGGTTTGGTTTTGAAGCACTTCGGCCGGAATCTCTCCGACCTCACCTTGCTTGAGCACGAGGTTGTACTCGGGGTTGCCAGGTGCGTTGGTGAAGATCTCCAAATTGGCGGTCGGCGAATCGTGCCCGTTGATAATGATGATCCCCTTGTGCGAACCGACACCAAAGGCTTCATAAAAGGCCGTTTTCTGAGGAGTCAGTTCGACTTCGGACTGACGCACAAGTTGAAGCTCCAGCATCGTCGGCGTGCCGTCTTGCACTTCCTGATACAGCTCAACTTTGGTTACCGGGCCCGCGGGGTCCGGCGGCGGTGCTTTGGTGATCCACTCCTTGTTGATGGAAACGTCGATGCCGGGTTTCTCCAGCCAACCCAGAGGTTCGTTGCTGCCCGGTGCATAGGAGAACCCGCTGTCGCACTCTTCGAGTCCGAGCCCCAGCAATGCTGCTCCCTCGGGCAAGAGGAACTCGCCGTCGCCGGTCGGGGTGTAGAAAGTCGTTGCGATGGAAGTGCCCCAGGGGAACTTCTTTTCGCGCGCGGAATACACGCCCGTGACTTGGGCGGGGCCGGTGCCACCACCCTTGATGCCGGTGGTTTCGGGCAAAATCGACTTCAACGGGGGCACGAACCAGTGATTGACGTTTTCAGTGAAGTTGATGTATACGGATCCAAAGGGTACGACCCTGTTGATGGTCCAGGATGACGTGCCGACAATGTTGGCGAACATCGGGTTCTTCATCGCGGCGCGACTGAGCAGCGCCATGTCGTAGGCCGTGGACTCGGGCACGGCACCCGAGAAACCGGGCGGGTTGGTGAAGGTCGTGGAAGTCATTCCAAGCGACGCAGCTCGGTTGTTCATCTCCGCAATGAAGGCGGGAACGACATTGTAGACGTCAATGAAATTGGCATTGCTGCCCGTCAACAAATCCGCAATGGCATAGGCGCAGTCATTGCCGGATACAGCCATGGTCATGGCCATTAGATTTTGGAGCGTCATCAACTCGCCCTCGATCAAGTCGAACTGTGAGCCGCCAATGTTGTCGGCCACCCAGGCGGGTACCTGATAGATGGCATTCGGGCTCACGTAGCTGGGGTGAGAAGTGGGTAGTTGCGTTCGCTCGCAGGCCAAGAGCACCGTCATGGTCTTGGTCGTACTGGCCAAGTAGACCTGCTCAAAAGGCTTTTGAGAGAAAACCAATTCATCGGCGCAGTTGAGTGCAACCGAAGTCCGGCAGTGCAATCCCATTACTTGGCGCCAAGGGGCGATCACGTGCACTTGGCCCGGCCCAAAACTTCCAGGAGCGCCCGCAGCGATGTTGGCGCGCCCGGTGTCGTCGAACTTTCCGAAGGCGACGGCGAATCCCAATAGGAAATTCTCGATAGTCGTTTCGCCAAGATCGGGTTGATTCCAATGCTCGTCCGCCGTGATGGTTGTGCCGTTGTCTTGATACAAGTACACGCGTCCGGCACTGCTTAGCGTTGTAAACGGAGGCGTGTGTCCGTAGCTGCCGACTACTAGATCGGGGTCTCCGTCGTTGTCCCAATCCCCGACATCGAGGGCGTGGGCAAAGTTGTCACCTTCGCGCGGAGTGATGCCGAAATCGCTCGAGTCGTGCGAAGAAATGTAGCCCAGGTTGTCGACGTTGCCTTGCAAGAGAACGAACTCGCCGCGATTGCTGTTCAGTCCGGGGCGGCCGACAATGATTTCCGACAGGTTGCCGGGCATGAACTCGGCAATTGCCAGGGATTGTCCGAAGCGGCTATTGGTGCCGCTGGCGGAAGTCAGCCCGAAGCTCAGCGGAGTGTAAGTCTGCGCAGTTGAAGGTGAAGGGCCATTGGAGCCTAGTGCTTGAAATACAGTAATGGCTCCCGTGTTGACTCCACCGAATAGTCCAGTCGAGTCTTTGTAGGGGATGCCGACCACCAAATCGCTCGGATTGGACCCTCCGATTACATAAAAGCCATCTACTTGGCCAATGGCGACGGAGTAGCCGAATTGGTCACCCGTTGTATTGACGCCCCCGTAGCTGGATTGCTTGGCCCATTCAGCTCCGACACTTGTAATTCCGTTGCTTGTGCCGTTCATCCAGAATACGGCCCCGGCAAAGCTATCTTCGCCGGGTGAGCCGATGGCCAAATCAATGTGCCCGTCGGCGTTCAGGTCGCCGGTCGCAAAAGACCAACCGAAGCGATCCGACGTCTCAATGGATCCACCGACATGACTTTGGTTGTAAATGGTCGGGAAGTTAATGATGCCATTGGGGCCGCCCCTGTAAATGAAGACCATTCCCGCATTCACAACACCGTTGACATGTGCGTAGGGTACGCCGACCACCAAATCGCCATATCCGTCTCCGTCAAAATCGGCGCTAGCCAAGGCCGACCCAAACTGGAGCGACGATTGATTGACGAAAGGCAAACTTGTAAGGCGCTGGGCTCCTTCGTGCGTTAGTCCGTGTTCGGAACCGAAGTTAATGACTACCGAACCGTGAATGATGCCGGTCATTCCGGCGACATCGTCAAAGGGCGCGGCCGTGGCCAGGTCATCAAAGCCGTCGCCATTGAAGTCGCCGGTGGCTACGGCGCGACCGAAGTAATCTCCGTTATCCGGAATACCGGCACTTTCGAGGCCGAGGCGAATGATGGAAAGGTGGGCGGAGGAGTTGTCCGGCACACAGAATGCCAGCAGTCCGGCGGCCATGGCTGAACGCAGGAGCATTCGCCGGCCGGGGGGCTGGGCTTGGTGGAGTCGAAGGGTAGATTTCATGGCAATGTTCGTCTTGGGCTCGCTGGGAGCCGGTCGTGTCGACCCAAAGGGTTCTTTGGGTACACGGGGGCCATCACCAAGGGCCGGCCGGCGTTATGACGAAATCGCCAGAAATTCCGAAGTTCACCGATTGGGGCACCCAAAAGGCGGTTGAAAGCCCCCTGGGCGGTCCTCCAAGAGGCCGCGATTAGCCGTTTTTCGGGGCGGAGACTTCGGAACAGTCCCCAAGCGGCTCGTGCAGGCCCAGGGCGGAGTCGAGCGGGGGAGCGTCGGGGCCGTCTGCGCAGGGGTCGAAGGCACCTGGGGTCTCGAGTTTCAGTGCGGGCTCCGCGGGTGCCGCGCCGCTGCGTTGAAACTTGGCTGCCAGCAACGTCCACAGCACACCGCTGACCAGAATGGTCAGGCTCAACGTCCAAACCGTGCTCGGAACGCTTTGCAAGTGGTCGTAGAGGTAGCCGCTCGCCAAGCCGAAGGCTGAGAACAGCAGCGTTAGGAAGAAGAACTCACAGGCAAAAACGCGGCCCCGGAAGGCATCTTGCACGTGCTTCTGCCACAGCGTTGTGGAGGAAACCCAAAGCGTGCTGCCGCCCATGTGAGCGAACACAACGGCTCCCGCCGCCAGCCAAAGGGTGTCCATGAACCCGAAGCAAATGTAGCCCAGGGAACCGAACACAAAGCCTAGGGAAATCTGCCACTGAAGCTCTTGGTCGCTGCTTCCGATCAAGCGCTTGGCCAAGATGGGGCCGAGTCCGGTGCCGATGCCGCGTGCGGCGAACAGGATACCCATGGCGTAACCGGCGTCTGCCGGGTCGAATTCCGCTCCGGCGCCGGCGCCGCCATCGCCAAAGCGAACTGATGCGGTCACCGAAAGCATGACGATCATTCCACCGATAGGACTCCAAAAACTCTTGGCCATGACGGCCGGGCCTTGACCCATGTTGCGTACATGAGTCCAACCGCGGCGCAGGTCTTTCAAACCCAGGATTGCCGACCAGCGCAGAGGTTCGCTTTGTATCGGCACCGGGGGCAGGTGCAAAGTCAGAAGGAAGTACGCGCTCACGATGTAAGTGGCGCTGTCCAAAACGAACAAGCCTTCGATGCCGAGCGGTCCGACCAAAAAACCACCCAACATGGCTCCCAGGGTCAACATGGCGCTCCAGGTTGCTGCCGAAAGAGCGTTGGCCGCGTGCAGGGCATCTGGCTCGACCGTGGACGGTAAGGCGCCGGCACGCGCGGATTCGAAGAACATGGAGACACCCATTTGGGAGCCGAGCAAGACATACAGGAGCGGAAGGTCTCCGCGCTCTTGCACCAACAAACAGCCCAGTACGAGCGCCGCTCGCAGGAGGTCCGAAACCACCATTAGGGCCCGCCTTGGTAGGCGATCGGCAAGTGGCCCCGCGATCGGGCCCAGAACCGCCGAGGGCAACATGCGTAGGGCCAATTCGATGCCGAAGAGCGCGCCGATGCCCAGAACGGACTCCCGATCGCCCAAGCGGGCAATTAGGGAGACAACCGCAATGCGGCTGAGCCAGTCGCCCGTGTTGCTCGCCAGTTGTGCATACCACAGGCGCCGAAACTCGGGGTGGTTTCGCAGAACTTCGAACATGCGCACACCATAGCGCCGACCGAGTCCCGGAGCGCGCTCCATTCGTCAGCGTGTACCTTCATTCGCAATAGGCAAGGGCCCACAGCTCCAATTGGAGTTTTGGGCTCCCTACTTTTGTTTGCCGCTATCCGACCCCGAACGCTTGCGCACGGCGTCGCGCAAAACGTACTCGATATGCGCATTCAAGCTGCGCGATTCCTGAGCGGCCCAACACCGGAGTTCGGCCAAGAGCCGAGGGGGCAAGCGCAGCGGATAAGCCTTGCGCTCGCATGCAACGGCCGCCGTGCGCCGGCAATACAGAATGAACGCTTACTGTTCGGCCGCCGCCAAGCTGGAGATGTTGTTGCCGCTGCCCTCTCCCCAGCGCAAGACCTTGTGTCCTGCAAAGTCCGAAAGATCTTCAAAGCGTTCGCGTGCACCGCCCGGCCATAGCAGTTCGATTGCTCGCAGCTCTGCTCTCAATCCCGTGTTCAAGATGGGTTGGCTGGCGCTGGCGTAGGCGCGAGCACTTTCAATGCGGTGCAGGGAATTGCTGCCGTCCACGTATTCGAGCCAGATGCTCGTCCCGAGTCCGCGGTGATTGCCGGGCGGCCCCATGAGTTCGAGACTTAGCCAAGAGCCACCTTGCAAGGCTCCGAAGAACACTTGCGCCGGTTCGTTGTTGCCGCCGATGACGTAGTCGAGATCTCCATCGTGATCCAAGTCACCCGAGGCGATTCCGCGCGAAACAGTCATGCGCTCCAGCCCGGGGGCACTCTTGCGCGAATCAAGTTGTTCAAAACGGCCGCGTCCGTCCCCAAGGAAAATTTGATTGGGCTCGGCGTGGCTGAACTGGTCGGAAATCTCCGCCACATTGTCCATTACGTGTCCGTTGACGACGATGAAATCGCAATAGCCGTCGCGATTCAAGTCGTTGAGCAAGACCCCGAAACCAACCATCAGATAAGAGTCCTGGGCAAAGCCCATGCGCGCGCTGCGGTCGGAGAAGCCCGTTGTGCCCTCTCGAATGTCGCCCTCCAAATCAGCGCGGAATTGGCGGTTGATGTAGCAGGTGTTGGTCTCGTTGGAGAGATTCGTGACGAGTACGTCAAAATCCCCGTCTCCATCTACATCCGCGCTATCCACGCCCATGCCGGCTTCCGTGGCACCGTCGTCGTTGAGCGCGGAATTTTGATTGGAAGCCACGTCTTTGAATTTTCCCTCGCCGTTGTTTTCAAACAGAAAGTTGATCGTGGAGTCGTTGGCAATATAGAGGTCGATGTGTCCATCAAGGTTGATGTCGGTGGGAGCCACACCGAGCCCCTTGCCGGCAAACTTGCGATAACCGAAAGTCTTTCGACCAACGGGCGGACTGAAATTGCCGCTGCCGTTGTTGAAGTAAAGTCGATCCGCTTTACCTTGGAAATTGTCGGGGTGCGGATAGGCGGGGAATCCCTCCGGACGCCCTTGTTTCAAATGCGATCCCGGAGGCGAACCCACATAGTTCACGACATAGAGATCGAGATCGCCGTCTCCGTCGGCATCAAAAAATGCTGCCGAGACGCTCCATTCATCCACATGGCGCACGCCTTCCGTTTGCTCAACAAAGCGACCGGCCATGTTTCTGTACAGGCGGTTGGGACCCCAATTCAGCGACAGCAATTCATCAAAGCCGTCGCCCGTGGAATCACCGACAGCCAGGCCTTGGCCGTAGCCCGGGTCGCCGGCACCGGCTGCATCGGGAATAAAACTGAAATGCCCACTCCCGTCGTTGGCGAAGAGCTCATTCTCGGCGCCTACTCGAATTTCACCGCCACCGGGCTGTCGCATGGGCCCCGACTGGGAAAAGCAGACATCCCAATCACCGTCGTTTTCGATATCAATCAGGGCTACGCCACCACCCATCGTTTCAGGAAGTTCGCGGTTTCCAATTCCACCGTGGCAATGCACAAACTGCAGGCCCGATTCCTTCGTGCGCTCCTCCAAAAGCAATTCCTGTACGGAGTTCGCGGTGGATGCTTGCCCCGCCGAGGTGGAGCCATCGCCGCAGGCACTGAGCAGCATTCCGACGTGAGCAATAGCCAAGACGTAGCTCGGTCGGAAAGACGTATCGCAAACGTATCGGCAGTGTGTCATTGGCGAAAGATTGGGGCCTGCGGATGGGCTCTTTACTATACAGACGCCTTACAGTTGTGGGCTGAGGACTCCCGAGTAGGCTCCCGATATCGTTCTGGGGCCGATGGACGCTGCTGCGGTGGGCGAGCTCCTGGCCCGTTGCTGCCCGACTGAGCCCCCACCGGCTGCGCATGCGGATCGACCGGAATGGGTGTGAGCTGCCTGCCTGCAGTCACGAACTGCCTGGCTTGCGTGGGGGGGGCCGCGATCCAACCCGTGGGGACTGGGGCCGAAGGCTGACTTGAAAGATCAAGCGAGACGATTCCCTTCGGCCCGTGCGACCCCGGCAAAAGCAAAGGACCTGCTCAACCGGGTAGTAGCTGCAACTCGCTCGCACGCCGGCGGTTGAGCGCCAACGTCACATCAAGTTCACCGGGCAAACTAGTCCGCTTACTGCGCTGGAATGGCCCCGGGGGGGCGGGCGCTTCGATTTTGAAACGGACCCTATGCGCGGGCTAGCGGCCGGAATCAAGCGCTTGCCCGGAGCCCTTGCTAAGGCTTTGGATACCTTCGAAACCCTTAAGGTTGTCCCATCGCTCGCGCGAGCCGCCGGGCCACAACACTTCTATTCCCCGCACGGGCTGCGGCACACCGACGGTCACCACCGGCGAACAAGAACTCGCGTAGGAACGCGCGGATTCGATTCGAAATAGGCTGCGGTTGCCATCTTCGAGGAGGAGCCAAACCGCCGCGCCCAAGCCGTGGGGATTGCCGGGCGGACCCTGCAGGCTAAGGCTTAAAAGTTTCTTTGACTCTATGTTGCCCAAGAATAGTTGGGCCGGGGAGTTGTTGCCGACAAAGACGTAGTCGAGATCCCCGTCCGAATCAAAGTCCCCGCAAGCCAATCCGCGTGAAACGGTTGGGCGTTCCAAGCCCGGAGCAAGCTGCTCTGCAAGTTGCAGTTCCCAGCGCCCGCGCCCGTCGAAGAGAAAAAGTTGATTGGGTTGGGCGTAGGTGTGGTGATCGCTCGTCAGCCCCGCATTGTCGAGAACGTGACCGTTGGCAACCAAGAGATCCAAGTCCCCGTCGCCATCCAGGTCATTGAATAGTGTTCCGAATCCGACCCAAGAGAAGCTGGCCTCGGACAATCCGGAGCGAGTCGTCGCATCCCGAAAGGTCGCCGGGCCCCTGCGCAGCTCGCCGCTAGCCTGCCGAATGTTGGAGTTGTTGAGGTAGAGGCTGTTTGTCTCGCCCGAAAGGTTGGTGACAAAGATGTCGAAATCTTCGTCGTTGTCGAAATCGCCGCTATCGACGCCCATGCCCGCTTCGGTGCGGCCGTCCCGATTGAATGCCGTTCCGCTGCCGCTGCCGACTTCTTCGAATTGGTTCGCACCCAAATTGTGAAAAAGGAAGTTGGGCGTGGAGTCGTTGGAGACATAGAGGTCGACGAGTCCGTCCAGATCAATGTCCGTCGGCGCGACGCCCAAGCCCTTTCCAGATGGACGGTAAAGCCCGGCTTCCGGCGTTTGTTCCTCAAAGTGTCCACGGCCGTTGTTGACATAAAAGCGGTCCGCTTGGCCTTCGAATTGATCGGGGTGGGGATAGCCGACGTAGCCGTCTGGTGCTCCTTTCTCGATGTAGCTCGAGGGGGGCGAAACTACGTAATTCACCAAGTAAATGTCGAGATCGCCGTCTCCTTCGGAATCGAAAAAGGCCGCAACAATGCTCCATTCGTCAATGGGCACGAGGCCCGCACCGCGATCGGCTTCAAAGCGGCCGCCGCGATTGACATAGAGCGTGTTGGGACCCCAATTGAGCGAGTAAAGGTCATCGTAAGCGTCGCCGTTTACATCACCCGCAGCAATACCTTGTCCATAGCCGGGGTCTCCGCTGCCGGCCGCCGCCTGCACGCGTTTGAAATTGCCGCGGCCGTCTCCCGCCCAGAGTGAATTGCGCGAGCCCTTGCGGGATTGTTTTTCGCCCGGCAAACGGACATTGCCCGATTGCGAGAAGGCCAAGTCCAAATCGCCGTCGCGATCGTAGTCCAGAACCGCCACGCCGCCACCCATGGTCTCGGGCAGTTCGCGCTTGCCGATTCCGCCGTGCACGTGAACAAAGTTGAGGCCGGAGGCTTGCGTGTGTTCGACCAAGAGAGGCCGTGCCTGATCCGAATCCTTATGTGCGCAAGCTAGCGTTAGACCGGTACAACACACCAGGGCAAGCAAGTTGCGGCGGGTTCGTTGCTCCGGTTGCGAAGGCTTGGCGCGAGTCGCACTCGCTGGATTGAAATCGGAAGGGGCGTTCAAGATTCCAGTTCTCACCTCGCGACTCATTCGGAATCACCGCGCAATAAGGCGTGATCGGGGTCGACTTTTTCTAAGTCTCCTAGTCGTGCGCTGACCTCTTCCGAGTTGCCTTGGCTGCGCGCAATCAAGACTAGTCCGGCCAGGGCCTGTACCCGCGCGGGGCCATGGTTTGCATTGTGGAGTGCGCTTGTGAACTCGCGCTTGGCCGCCTCGAAGCGTTGATCGGCAAGGAAGTGCATGCCCAGAGCCAATTGCTGCTCGAGCTGGGAGCTCCCATTCTCCCGCATGCGCAAGTCATCGAGGATGATCGCGCGCTCGTGCAATTGGTCCATTTGGGCAGCTTCGTCGCCGCGGCCCAAATTTCGCAATAGCCGGGCCAGGCCGAACAATGGCGTCGGGTGATCGGGATCCTCAATCCGCGCGCGTTCCAAGCATGCGAGTGCCGCTTCGAAATCACCCTGGTCTTCGAGCAACTCGGCCAGCCCGAGATTGGCCTCAAAGCTGCGCGGATTGCAGTCCAGGGCCGAGCGCCAGGCGGCTTCGGCTTCTTCCCGGAGATTCAAAACTCCAAAAGCTTCGGCGCGCAACTCGTGGGCTGCCGTGAAGTCGGAATTGAGTTCGAGCGCTCGGCCCGAAAAGGTCAATGCCGCGCGCGGGTGATCGGTGCGCAACTGGTGCAGAGCCAGCCACGCCCAGGAACCAGGATCCGAAGCATCGGTTTCGAGCGCCTGACAGAGGAAGTGCAGACCGCGATCGAAATTGCCGAGCTCCGCGTAGAGCTTGCCCAGTGCACTCGCTGCCGCGGGCGACTTGCCGGCCGCGAGTACGGCCAATAGGTTGGCCTCCTTGTCCTGTGACTTGGCGCGCGCGGGAGTCCAATGCCCGATGCCCTGCCATTGCGGGTCTAGCGGAGGCGCTGTGGCGCATAAATTCAGCCGCATGGTGTCCGCGTCGAGCTCCAGTTCCGCGGCGCTTCGATCGGAATCATCTTCGGTCAAATTGGGCGTCGTGGGGTCCGCAGCATTCCCGCAGGAGCAGGAGAGGGACCCCAAAGTTAGGCCAACGGCGAGTGCTCGCAACCACATGCTTGCAGTATACGCGGGGCGCTGCTTGCCACGAGCCGCGTTCACAGGTGAGGATGGAGCGGTCCACAAATTCGGCGAGTTGTCGCCCCTTGCCTAAATTCCCTCCCGGGTAGGAATCGTTCCCGGAAAGCGCGCTGTTTCAACGCGTCAGCAAACCAGCCAGAGGTCAAATTCAGAACCATGATCAGCAAAACTAGTTTTGTCGGAATAGCCGCAATTTTGGCTCTCAGCGCAGCATCCTTCCGACCTAGCGCTGATATCCCGCGCGCCATTGCGCCGCCCCTGGAAAAGGGCAATCGCGTGTCCGACTTCGTGTTCCTGATCGGCGAAATGGGCACGTATGCCGACGGCCAATGGATCGTCCTGGAAGTCGCTCACCCCTGGGTTCTCGTGCAAAATAAAGGTGACACGTCCTGGATCAATTTCGAGCACGTGCTGACCTGCAACGTGACGCTCTGAGGCCAATGGAACCGAAGCCGTGTTGACCCGCGCGGTCCAAGTTGACGCTTGCGTTCGGCTCGGCCGCGCGCAGCATTCAATCGAAGCGCCCAGCGCTCTTTCCGTTGGGCAAATCAGCTTGGCGAAAATCCGTCGCCGGACGATTGGGTTCTACGCGCCAACCAATGAGGCTACTGCCCTTGTTCAGGAAGTTCGTAGTAGTTCATGTAGCCGATCATCATCTCTTCATCACTGTTGGGGCCCCACCGTACAAGTTCTGTCGGGTCGGGGTTGAATGGATTGTGAATCGAGTTGTCGAAGACGGCTGTACAAACGACGCGCGTACCCTTCGGTAGGATCTTGGGCTCCGCGAAGACGTACGCGTTTTGCCAATTGAAGTCGTAATTCGGGACGGAAAGCAGTGTTTCCGTGCTGCCGTCGGGATAGTGCGCGACGTAGTCGAAGGACTTTCCCCGATAGTGCATATGCGGCGTCATGTCCACTAGGGCCGTGCGCTTTGGGAATCTCGTCTCCGCCACAATGGTGTGGTTTTCGGCGCCGGCCGGAATTTGAATATCCCAACGAATTGCTGAACCGGCTTTGTATTCAATCGCCGGAACTTCTTCGTGCAGGTAAAGGGCCAGCGTCGGTTGATCGGTTTCGGGCTTGCCCGTGGATGTGTAGTGAAATTGAAAGATGATTTTGGAGCCGGCGGGAATCCAACGCCCCGTCCCTTCGGGAAAGAAGTGCGGCTCGCGATTAGGCGTATAAAGCGCAAAGTAGCCGCCGACTCCCTGTAGGTAATCGGGTTCGAGATGCCGCAAGTACTTGGGGTAGCGAATCAGAATCAAAGCGTGATGCAGCACCTGCCTGTTTTGTGGCCGCAGGTCCACGCCCCGAACCCAAATGTCTTCCGTTACGGTCAGCTGCGCCTTGTCGTAGCGATAGGGGATGATGCCCGTCGCGGGAAGCTCCTGAAGGTTGGCTTTGAGCAAGATGTCGGGTTCGCCCAGAATCCAATGATCGGTGGGGTCGGATTGATGGGCGGCGAGGGGGTCTTGGCCCTCACCCAAGGGAGTGCCGCCGTCGATCCAACTCAACAATGTGCGGGTCTCGTCCGCACCCAAACTCTTGTCGTCTCGGAATACTCCGATGTGCGGGTCCGCTTGCCAGGGGGGCATGCGGCGAGTGAGCACGACTTCGCGAATCATCGGACTCCAGCGACGGACGCGCCGGTAGCTGTCCATGGCGAAGGGCGCAATGCCTCCGTCCCTGTGGCAGGGGACGCAACGCTTCAACAAGATCGGGGCGACGTCGCGGACAAATGTATTGTCGCGTTCAAGACTTTCTTCGGCTTCTCCAAGCCAGATCAAGCAGCCCTCTGCTTGCGTGCTCGGAGTTTCAATCTCTTGACCGGCAAGGAATTGGTCCAGTGCATTTTGCAAGTGGGGGACGGATTCGCCTCCGCGTTGCGCGCCGTAAGTCGCCTTGTTGTCGATGCGACCGCGGTAGTGAACGCTCCAATCCGTGCTGTCAATCAGCATGGCTTCCGCGGTGCGCTGGGTGCCCAGGCCATGGGTTACCCACTGCGTCGAGTCGAGCAAGACCGGGGTCTCGACTCCAAATTTCGCGCACTCGTCGACGAGCTCTTCGCGCGTGTCGTTCGCGTTGTAATAGAGGAATAGAACACGCTGCCCATACTTCTCGCGCAGTTCCTCAACCGTAGGCAAGCTCCAGCGCAGGATGGGGCAGGCGACCCCATGGGAAATCAGGACGACGGCCTCATAGCGCGTTTGGCGATACAGTTCCCAGGCCTTGCCGTTGTGATCGAGCAGGGTGAAGTTGTCGATCAACTCGGGCAATCGACTCGATTCGGAGGGATCGCTCGCATGCTCGTGCGGCAGATCGGGCTCCTGTGACCCCGTTTCGCGGCAAGCCAAGCTCGCCACGAGCGCGATGGATAGAAGAATGAACCTGCTGGGATGCATTTGGGGTCGCTTTTGGCGGCTGGCGCGCGCAGCGTCAAAGTATATCGGTCAAGCTGAGAAGAGGCTTCCGGGCAGGAGTGCGTAGGGCTTTGTTTCCGTCGCAGGATGAGTCAAAGCGGTGCCTGTTTGGACGAGGCCAGGCGATCTTTCAGCTTGAGGAAGGGTCGTTCGAGCAGGAACCATGAGGCACAGGCCGCGGCCAGGATGGCACAAACAATCAACGGCAAGCTCTTGGTGCCGCGCAGGGCGAGAATGATTGGGAAGTGCAAGACGTACAACCCATAGGAGATGCGGCCCAGCCAAACGGCCGCAGGATTGCAAAGTAGGGGGTCGAGCCAGGGAGCGCGCAATCCCAAGCAGGCCAATAGGACCCCGCCGAACCCGATTGCCAGCACACTGAACATCCACGCGCCCATAATCGGGTGCGAAGGTTGATATGGAAAGTGGTGGATGCCCGCGGAAGAAAGTTGATGCAAAGCCCAAAAGGCCGCCGGGAGTGCGATGAGTGCAAACACGGCGCCGATTCGCCCCAGGAGCTGGGCGGACATGTCTCGCCTGCGAACGATTAGCGCCAGGGCGCTGCCCACAGCCAATCCGTCAATGTGCAACAGGCTGTTTCTGTAAACGAGCCAGTAGCCGGCCCAATTGCGCGGCTGAGAATCCAGAATCAGATAGCGATTGAGTGGCGCGGTGATAATCAAGACGCCCAAAAAGACACCGAGCACGCGTCGCGGAAGCACCACAACCATAATCGGCCAGAGCATGTAGAACTGCTCTTCGATGGCCAAAGACCAGGTGTGCGAGAGGTACACGGAAACGTTCTCGCCCGGTTGAATCAGTGGCAGGAGAAGGTTTTGAAGGTATAGGAAGTAGGCGGGTTGTTCCTCGCGCGGATAGATCACTAGCGGGTCGCTGGTGTACAGCGGCACAATGAAGAACATCACCGCCAGGGTGGCGTAGTAAAGCGGAAAGATGCGCAGCACTCGGCGCACATAAAACCGCTTCAATTGACCGGGCTCGCCGCGCCCGTCCAGCAAAATGCCCGTGATCAAAAAACCGGATAGGACAAAGAACATGTCCACGCCGACCCAACCTGAGGACAGGAGCGGAACGCCGCCCGATTCCGCCGGCGCCAGGTGAAACAAGATCACCAAGCAGACCGCAATGGCTCGCAATCCGTCGAAGCGCGGGATGTACTTAGGTATATCGATGGCGTGTGATCCTCCGGCGGATCACGCCGGGAGCCGTGACTTCAATGGCGAGTCGCAGTTTGACTCCGCTCTTGGGAGGCTGCTGCCGCGCTACTTGAGATGATCGAGGCCCTTGGACTGGGCTAGTTTGGCGAGTTCCGTATACCCGCCAACCAACTCGCCTTCGGCCAAAATGACGGGCACGGTGGGCCAGTCGTATTTTTCGCGAATCTCCGCTCGCAGACTTGGGTCTGCACCCAAGTCAATTTCCTCGTAGGGCACACCCTTTTGATCGAGGAG
>JAJDES010000257.1 GCA_029259675.1 Planctomycetota bacterium | reverse complement strand
AGTGACGGTGTCGGCGGGTGAGGAACAACCGACAAGCGTTGTCAGGGCGATGAACCATGAACAAGTGTGCTGTGATACTTTCATAGGGCAATGGTGCGGGGCATCTGAGTTTGCTTTGGTGCCCTTCAAGGTGATGCGTCGACGGCGGAGCTCGGACGCTAAGGGAGAGGGTGTACGTTGGCTCTTCGCTAGGCGCCGTAATCGGTACAGTCCTTGTGCGTAGGACTCTCTGTCACCCTTCAGATCGTTGAGATTAGCGCTCAATCAGGAGTTTAGGCGCCATCGATTGATGTGGGCGAGGGCTTCCTGAGGCGAATCCGTAACGAGAACAAAGTCCGTATCGCCGTCGGCTATGGTTCCTACGGACTTCATTTTGCGAATCATTTCAATCAGTGGGGCCCAGTACTCGCGACCCACCAAGACACAAGGGAATGACCGAACTTTTCCGGTTTGAATCAGCGTGGCCAATTCAAAAACTTCATCCATGGTGCCGAAGCCTCCAGGGAAGGCGATGAAGCCAAGGGAGTACTTGACCAGAATGACTTTGCGGACAAAGAAGTGCCGGAACTCCAGCCAAAGATCCAAGTAAGGATTGGGCTTTTGCTCCTCGGGTAACTGAATGTTGCAACCAACGGAGAAACCGCCTCCAGCTTTGGCGCCACGGTTCGCCGCTTCCATGATCCCCGGACCACCGCCCGTAATAACTGCGTAGTTCGCTTGTGCGAGCAGTCGCCCAGTTTCCATAGCCGACTCGTAATAGCGATGCCCGCTGCCAAAGCGCGCAGAACCGAAGACCGTCACGGATGGTCCGACTGAATGCATGCGCCGGAACCCCCGAATGAATTCAACGAAGATGCCCCAGGCTCTGCGCAGTTCCTTTAATCGCGTGAGGGGGCCGCGGAGGAACTCTTGCTCGGTATCGTCGAGTCTAAGTTTTCCCCAAAGCGTTGGTTCCAGCTCCGGATCCAAATTGGAGTCGGCGTTCACGGTGCTTGTCACGCTCGCAGAGTGAACTTTTCTTTGTGCACTGGAATCTCCACTTGGGCAAAGCCTGCGCCCGCCAAATGATCGGCAAAGTGCGCACAGGCGCATTCCTCTCCGTGTACGACAAAGGTTTGCTTGACCGTATTCACGAGAGGCTTCAAGTGGGCGAGCAGCTCCTTGTGATCGGCATGGGCTGAAAGCCCATTCAGGTGACGTACTCTGCAGAGGACCGGCATGCGCTCACCGAAGATTTTGACATTGTCATAGCCCTCGAGAAGCTTTCTGCCGAGCGTGCCTTCCGCTTGGAAGCCTACGATTAGTATGCAGTCGTGCGGGTTGCTGATGGTTTGTTTCAAATGGTGCAGGATGCGTCCGCCTTCGCACATACCCGACGCCGAAATGATGATCCCTTCGCGCAATTGATTGAGCAACTTGCTCTCTTCCACGTCCACAATGCACTTGACACCTTTGAAGTAGAAGGGGTTCCTGCCCGAGTCGAGAATGGCCCGCGTCTCTTCATCGTAGAGATCGCGGTGCCGGGCTACGATTGCCGTCGCTTTCGTGCTGAGTGGCGAGTCGATGTAAATGGGGAGAGGGTCGATGATTCCCGCATGGATCAGATTGCCCAAGTACCACAGCACATTTTGAGTTCTGCCGACCGAGAAGGCGGGGATCAGCACGCGGCCTCCGCGTCCACGCTGATCTTCAATGAACTCGCGAATTTGATGCTCGAGGTCCTTTGCCGGGGGATGCAGGCGATTGCCGTAGGTCGATTCAGTAATCAAAACATCGCAATCAGGTATGGGGTCCGGATCACGCAAAATAGGCAAGTTCTTGCGTCCGCAGTCGCCTGTGAATGCGATTCGCAGCGGTCCGGCGCCGTCGTCTACTTCAATGATGATTTGTGCTGACCCGAGAATATGCCCCGCGTCGATGAAGCTGGCGCGAACCTCGGGACAGACCTGAATCCACTCGTAGTAGTCGCAGGTCTTGACTTGCTTGAGCGACTTTTCGACATCCACCATGTCGTAAGCCGGTTCGTACTCATGACCGCGTTTCTTCAAATAGCGCGCATCCGAATTTTGGATGTGAGCTGAATCGGGCAATAGAATCTCGAGCAGGTCGCGCGTGGCATGCGTGCAGTGTATGGGACCGCGGAAACCCAATTTGACCAGTCTCGGCAACGATCCGGAGTGGTCGATGTGCGCATGCGAAAGCAGTACTGCGTCAATCGACTTCGAATCGAGTGAAAGGTTGGTGTTTAGCTTGTTTGCGAGTCGACGCGGGCCTTGGACCATCCCGCAATCAAGCAGAATGTGTCGGTCATTTACGGTAAGTAGGTGCTTGCTTCCCGTGACCTGCCGCGCGGCACCCATGAACTGCAGCGTAATCGTCATGCTTCGCTTTCTGTGAGCGTTTATCGAACTGTGGCAGGCGTAGTCACGGCAACATCGCAGCCGGCACACACGCCTGCGCTGGTTGGATCGTTGAGTGCGCGCTGGCGCTTGGCTTGGCCCATTCCGGAACTCAATGGTTTGGCGCTGCAGGATGAATTCAAGAGCGGGCATTCACAGCTAGCCTAGGTGCGTACAACGGCTGAATAATCTACGCAGTTGCCGGCCCTTGCATGCATGGCCACAATCCCACCGAAAGCTGCGAACTTGTTCTCTATGCCGTTACGTTCAGAAGCACAGGGCGGAAGTCCATCGCTGTACGTAATCTACTTGCTGTTGGATTGCGAGGAAATCTACTTGCTGTTGGATTGCGAGGATGTGCGGTCCAGCTGACAGCAAGCCCGATAACCATTTCGCAGCAGACGGAGGATTATAACAATGAACATTATCCCCTGGCGCCGGCGCGAAGCTCTTGCCCCCACAAATTTAGACTTGGAGGACCTCTGGAGTCGTTTTTGGGGAAATGGCCATGATGGCTTCACAAGCCATCTGCCCGAATTATTTCGTGGGCGCCCGATGCCCGCCGTCAACGTCGCTGAGACGGAGGAGAGCTTTTGCATCACGATGGATTGCCTCGGTCTCGATGAAGACGATTTCCAATTGGAAACAATGGGGAATCAACTTCTTATTTCGGGCGAACGCAAATGGGAAGTAGAGAAGATGGGCAAGGAGGTTCGCTGCGTTGAGTCGCAGTACGGCAAATTCGAACGTACGGTTCAGTTGCCCGAAAACGCCCGCACTGATTCGGAGATGATCGAAGCAAGTTACGACAAAGGCGTTTTTACCGTCACGGTTCACAAAGTCAAAAAGACACCTGCTACAAAAATTCCGGTACGCACTGTCTAAAGCTTGCGTGCTACGAATTTGGGCCGCCCCGGCAAGTCATGTTCCCTCCACGCATGATGAGCTGGGGCGGTCTTTCTTAATCGCTCGCTCTGCGGCTTGATTCTTCCAGCAGTGTTATTGGCGGGGAGGCCCTGGGGGACGCAAGGTGCAGGTCGCGGTCGCCGCCTGGCTCCGTATTGCCGCACGGGGCGTACCTGTTAGGCTCTCCCGAATCATGCCGGAATCGACACGCTTTGGGCGTTATGAGGTGGAGGAGGAGGTCGCGCGGGGCGGCATGGGGGTTATATACCGTGTCCGAGACCCCGAGATGCGGCGCTTCTTGGCCATGAAGGTGTTGCTCTCGGAGCCGGAAAGCGGAGCGGAGGTCAGGGGCTCGCGGCACAGCAAGTTGTCGGGACGTTTCACTGACGAGGCGCAACTAACCGGCCAGCTCGATCACCCCGGAATCATTCCTGTCTACGACATGGGGCAGGACGGAGAGGGGCGGCTCTACTTCACGATGCGTCTGGTCAAGGGTCTCACTTTAGAGGAGATCTTTGATCGCGTGCGGGATGGCCAAGACGGCTGGACGGTGACACGTGCGCTCGGAGTGCTGCAGAAGATTTGTGAAGCGATGGGCTTCGCGCACGACCGCGGAGTCATTCATCGCGACCTCAAACCTGCGAATGTCATGGTCGGTAGGTTTGGCGAAACCTATGTCATGGATTGGGGGCTGGCCAAGCTAGTCGCCGATGAACCGATTGCGGAACCCGGACATGCGGGCTCGTTGCAAACTGTGATGAGTAGCGCGCGCAAGGAGGAATCCAGTCAAGGCGGCGAACTCGACACACTTGCCGGTGATGTGATGGGTACGCCTGCTTATATGGCGCCCGAGCAAGCGCGCGGCGAGATTGATCGCGTGGGGCCCAGGTCCGATGTTTACTCGCTTGGTGCGATGCTCTATCACCTTTTGACGGGACATCCTCCCTATCGGCCGGCGGGCGATAGTGCCCATGGGGGCGAGGTGCTCATGAGGCTGCTCGCGGGCCCTCCCAATTCAATCGAAGTTGAAGCTGCGAAGGTTGCACCCGAGTTGTGCGCCATCTGCGAACGGGCCATGGCGCGCGAGCCCGAGGATCGCTATGCGGGCATGCTTGAGCTCGCTGAGGATTTGCAGGCCTATGTCGAAAACCGCGTGGTGCAGGCCTACCAGCGCGGTGCCCTGCTTGAATTCAAAAAGTGGGTGCAGCGCAACCGGACCATGGCGGCCAGCTTGGCGACAATTTTCGTGATTGTGATCGCGGGACTCGTTGCTGTTTCTTACATCCAGACCCGTGCCCGAGAGGACGTTGAGAACACGAACCGAGAGTTGGAAGCGACCAATCTCGAACTTGAAGCGGAGCGACAGCGAACGGCCCGGGCGCGCGACCGTGCTGAAGCCAATCGCGATCGCGCCGAGCGCAATCGCGAGCTTGCCCTCGAAAGCGAGCAGGTTGCGCTGGCGAATGAAAAGGAAGCGCTGTGGCAGAGTTACGTGGGCAATATCGGAGCTGCCTACGCGGCGCTCGAATTCGGTAGTGCTTCCGAAGCGCGCCGACGGCTCGCAGCGTGTCCCGAGGCCATGCGCGGTTGGGAGTGGCGGTATCTGAATCAGCGCGCCGATGGCAGTTTGCGGACGTTGACCGGTAGCGAAACTTTTGTCAAAGCACTCTCCGTTAGTCAGGCCAGCCCGCAAGTCGCCGGGGCGGGAGGTATGGAGGGCGACTCGGGCGCGGCGGATTACGCCATTCGCATCTGGAACTATGAATCGGGCCAACTTGAACAAGAACTGGAAGGTCACGAGGAGTCCGTAACCGACTTGGCCTTCTCCCCCGCCGGCGATGGGCTCGCATCCATTGACGACGGGGGCAATCTGCGCCTTTGGGACACGCAGCGCGGCGTCTTGATCACTGAGGCTGCATCCATGGGCAGCCGCATTGCTTATCACCCCAACGGACGTTGGATCGCAACGGCTTCGTTCTATTCTGGAAGTGTCGTTCTCTGGGACAGTTACGACCAAGTTAAAGTTCGAACTCAAGAGCTCCCGGCCGCAACCAACGACCTGGCTTTTTCGGCTGACGGTGAATCCCTGGCACTTGCGGGTCAAGACCATCACATTCGCATCCTCGACCTAAAACTTGCGACTCGGCTTGACTTGGACGCCTCGGGGGAGGTTGTGGATGCAGATCGCGGCATGTTGCGTGAACATGGTGATCGGGGTGGAGTTCAAGCAATTGATTTTGCGCCCGACGGCCGGCGCCTCGTGTCAGGTTCGGACGATGGATTCGTTCGCACGTGGGACTTGGAATCGGGGCGGCGTCTGAATCTCTTAGCGGGGCACATGAGCCTCGTTAAGGCAGTTCGTTGGCATCCGCGTTTCAACTGGATTGTCTCGTCCGGCAAATGGGGAGGCATCCGGTTTTGGAACTCAGAAAGCGGGCAGTCGTTGGACATCCTGCGCGGTCATGATGAAGACGTTTACGCCATAGGCTTCAGCGCCCTCGGTGATCGATTGATCTCCGCTTCGCGCGATCGCACATTGCGCGTTTGGGATGGTCAGGCCGGAGCGACGGACACCATTCTCGAGGGTCTAAATCATCAAAACATGCGGCCCTACCTGCTTTCCTTTGCGCCCGATGGCGAACGAATTGCATGGCGACGCGGACTCAATGATTTCACCGTTACTGATGTGGACACGGGCGAGGACTTGTGCTCGCGGTGGACCTATGACGACGCCACAGTCAACAGGCTGTTCTTTGGTGAGGATGGTGTTTGGGAGGGGGAGATTTCCGGGCGCATTTCGCGCTGGGACCCTCATACCGGCGAACAAAGCGCGGTGCTGGATACGGAGATATTCATTCTGTGCTGTGCATTTCAGCGCAACTCGGGCGGAGCCTTGCTGGCCGGGGTGCCCCAGGAAAATGGAGGAGTCGGAGCCATCCCAACTCTTCGTCAAGTCGAGTTGTCTTCCGGCAAGATTGGATGGAAGGTGGCTTTGCCATTGATACCAACAGTCATCAGTCTTTCTCCGGATGATTCGCGTTGCTTGGTGCAGGGTCGCGCCTTCTTCAAGGACGATCACGGGCTGGCCTGCGTCGACACCGCCACGGGTGAACTCCTATGGCAAGAGTGGGGCTTGCCCGGAGTTCTCGATGCAAAATTTCTTCCGGACTCACAGCGTTTGGTTCACAGCACCTACAACGCTTGGGACAAGAGCTTGTTTGTTCGGGACGTCGGAACGGGGGAAGTGCTGCACCAATTCACCGGACATGCTCAACCCGGAAGGTTGGACGTATCGCCGGACGGCAACCGCATCGTTTCGGCCAATTGGGACGGCACGCTCAGTCTTTGGAGCCCTGATCGCGGCGAGATCTTGGCCTTCCCTGCCCATGAAGGAATCGTAGCGGCTGTGGCCTTTTCTCCAGATGGCCAAACAATCGCGAGCTTGAGCCTGGATGGTCGCCGGCGCTTGATGAGTGCAAGCTCAGTTCTCTCGCGACAAGTAGAGCGCAGGGGCGCAGCTCGGCGTCGCAGGTGGTTTGTTGATGCGCAAGCGCGCGTGGGCGAACTATTGAAAACCCGCGTGCACCCCGCCGCCGTTGTTGAAGCGCTGGAAGCAGACTCGTCCCTGCGACCCGAGCAGCGCGTCGCCGCGATTCTGTTGGCCCGTTCAGACGCCAATTCGCTGACGGGTATTGTGGATCGTTCTCTTGCGATCAGCATGTCGCCCGATCGGACAGGAGCGGAATATGCTGCCGCTCTCGACGGAGCTAAGGAGGCGGCCAAGCGCTTGACGGACATTGAGAATGCACCCGAAAATATCCGGACGGAGATCGCTCCCCAAATCGCATGGATTCACGTTGCGGCCGGCGCCGCGCAGCTTCGCTTGGGTCTGTTTCGGGAGTCCATGGCGAATTTCACTCTCGCCGAGGAAACACGCGCCTTGGGCACCAATCAGTTCTCACCGGGAATTGAACTATTCAAGGCCATGGCCTTGCACGAACTCGGTGATTCTGAAGCGGCCGCAAGAGCCTATGAACGGGGCGCAGGCAGTCTCGGCGTGGCCGGCGTCACAGGAGTGTTCGCAGCAGCCCTTGAGCTCGCCACCCTAGAAGCCGAAGTACGCAACCTACTCGGCCGCTAGCGTCAAACCGAGAGGCTCGACCTTCCCTAGTTATCGGTCGGAGTTGCCAATTCGACTTGTTGGCCACATTGACTGCCCGCTTCCGAATTTAAGCGAAACGATGTATTTCAGCTCCTGATCGCCGGCATATGCGCTTAGATCAGTCTTGGCCGCATCGCACACGAATCAACAGCCACGTCCATGCTTGGTGACTGGGTAAGCCCACTACGCAAGCAAAGCCGTAACAGAGAGAGCTGAGCCAGTTCGCAGGATGCACGGGGATGCATAAGGCGCTCCATGGTGTGCATGCCCCATTAAGTCTGGATTTGCTCTTACAATGTCGAGGACGGATTCGTAGGGGGGGGCGTGATTCGATCACTACCCGCGCCGAAGTGCGGCTGGCCGTTCGTTGACAGGGAAGAAATCATGAAGCTCGCAGTTACCGCTCTGATTACTTTGCTCGTTGCAGCGCTGCTCTATATCGGCTTTGCGGGCAACGGGGGCAGTGCCAAGGAAGTCAATCCCGATAGCGAACCCAAGCCCGCTCAAGTTGTGACTGGCTTAGAGTCTTCTGGTCAAATGCAATTGCCCGACGAAAATGCATTAATTGAAGATGAGCGGGCAGCAATTGATGCGCCCCACGAACCCGAACTGAAGGTGAAGGAGAAGCCAAAGGGCAGGCTAATTCAGGGCAGCGTGATTATTGTCGCCGATGATGGCCAGGAGCTTCATGGCTTGGATGGGAAGCTGAAGTTCGATCTTAGGAGACAGGATTCGAGATGGAATGAAAGAGAAACTGATGTTAAGGAAGGGCGATTTAGCTTGCGAGTTTATCGCTCTGCCGAGCTGCACGTTATTGATCTCGTCATTGGTGGGCGTAGCGCCTATGTCAAAGATGACGACCAGAATTTTAATTCAAACTCGGACCCGATCGTTATTCGGGCTCATTGGGCTAATCCACTAAGATTAAATGTCCTGAGCGCGTCAACTGGCGAGCACTTGGATGACATCAAAGTTGTTCGCGGCTATGACGCTTGGATGTTTGAGAATCCACAGTTACCAGGGCGTATCTACGCGCAAAGCCTTGTACTGAACGGCGTGACCTCGCCCATTGAAGTATTTCCATCAACGAGTGAACTCAAGCGGGAGAACATCGCCTTCTTCGTCTATAGCCCCGGATTTGCTTGGAAAGCAATTGGAGTTATTCCAACTGCCGGAGGAGAGCGCGAAATTCGCCTTGATCCAGGTGGCTCAGTGACCATTACGCTCGTTGGTGACAGGAGCGTGCTGAACATCGAGTCGAGAGGATGGGATCCAGTTGTAGAGCTTCATACCAGCAAGCCATTCCAGGAATCGCGGAGCGTCACGAAGGGATACTGGACATCCGAGGATGATCCAATTGAACTGGTTGGAGTTCCACCCGGGAAATACTTCGCAATCGTTCGATTCTTTGACCATCTGCTTGGCGAAGCGGAAATTGAAGTGGTTGCCGGCGCTCATCGTGAGTATGAGTTGCTACTAATTGAGCCAGAAGAAGACGAGCTAGACGAAGAGTTTGAGTCCCCATACGTGGATGCCGAGCTCTTCGAACTCGCCGGCACGATTTCAGGGACGGCTGCTTGGCAGCTCCCGGCATTCAGGATCAAAGCCTGGCGCATTCAGGATTTGGGCAATGACCCAGGGTGGTCTGAAGTAATCAAAAGCAGAGATTTGCTGGCTAGTGGTGGTGGTGATGATTCATGGTCGTTTAGCTTCGGGAAAGTTCCCAAAGCAAGGTACGCCCTTGAATTCGCGTACAAGAAGCTTGGAGCAATCACAGAGCATACTTACTTGGTAGATTTGATCGCAGGGGCTGACTTACCGTTTCACGTGAAATTGGCTCCACCCGCGACAGTTGTCGTGAATTTGATTGACCAAGCAACAGGAGAGAGCGCAAAGACGAAGTCCATCGCTTGGCTCATGCGCTCTGATTCCGGAGATTATGCTTCTCAGTCCGTGGTAAAGCGCAAGGAAGGTGAATCGCATTTCGAATTTGTTACGCCACCTGGTAACTTGGTGATCACCGATCAAATATTCAGTGCAACTGGGAAGTCGATTGACGATGAACCTGTCATATCGGATTACGTCAAGCTTAATGAATCGCTAGAGGTGTTTGAGGGCCTGAATGAATTCAGTTTTGAAGCGAGGCATTTGTGCAAACTGAAATTTTCATTCACGGATGGAGCCACCCCAATTCCTGCTCCTCGTAATTGGAATTCGAATATTTGGGAGAATCGCCCCAAGCATTTGGATGGTCAAGGCGAAATTGTGAGCACATTCACCGGTGGTGGAGTCAGTTTCAGTGAGCCCGGTCGCTACCTAATCCACTCTTCCCAGCTGGACGGGTTTGAGCCCGTCCCCGACCAAGTGGTTGTTGTTGAGCGAGGCAAGTTGTCCACTCACGAGGTGCAGCTGGTTCGACGCAAGTGATCCATTAATTCGGACGTGATGGGCTCTAGCTAGACAGCGTGGCCTCGGCTGCGCGCTGGTGCGTACGGATGGGATGGTTGGGGAGGATTGGCTGCCTACGCACTAATCCCCCTCGGTTCTAGGCTATCGGCCCCTAGGAGGTTGGTGTTAGGGCGTCGAGAATCTGTGCCATGAGTGCTGACACAAATGGCGGCGACGGGCACGATCGCAGGACTTTCTTCACCCGCATGACCACAGGGTTCATGTTCGGGAGCCTCGCGCTCGGTTATGGGACTGTGGCCGCAATGGCGGGGCGATTCCTGTATCCGGCGCGCAAGCGCAGGGCGAGTTGGCAATTCGTCGCCAGGGTTGAGGAGCTCTCTGCGGGCCAATCCATCACCTACAGGGCTCCCTCGGGTGAGAAGATTGCAGTTGCCTGCCGGGCCAAGTCCGGCGGCATCGACGACTACATCGCACTTTCGAGCACCTGTCCGCATTTGGGATGTCAGGTTCACTGGCAGGGTCACGAGAAGCGCTTCTTTTGTCCGTGCCACAACGGAATCTTTGATTCCGACGGGATCGCGAAGGCAGGGCCGCCGGCCGAGGCGAAGCAGAATTTGTCGGCCTATCCGCTGCGTGTGGATAGCGGGTCGTTGATGATTGAAGTGCCGGTGGAATTCCTGTCAGTCAAGAAAGCCTAATGAGCGCAATCGTCAATTGGTTTCGCGACAGGCTGCCCATTGATGGGGAGCAGGTGCGAGCGCTTACGAACGAGCCCGTTCCCAACCACCTAAAGCACTGGTGGTTCTGCCTGGGAGGAACGCCGCTCTACTTGTTCATCGTGCAGATTGTGACCGGCATCTTGCTGGCCTTCTACTACGAATCCTCGCCGGATGCGGCCCA
>JAJDES010000256.1 GCA_029259675.1 Planctomycetota bacterium | reverse complement strand
TCTTGATCCCAGCCGGGGTGGGATGCGACAAAGAAGTCGCGCGCATCGGAGGCCGCGCGTTTCTCCCAGTTTCGCTTCAGCAATTGCGCCCATTCCGCTTGCGTCTTTGGATCCTGTGCCATCTTCGGACGATTGATGTTGGGGCTGGGTAAGGGGGCCTGGGTGGGGGAGGCGACAAACGGCGGTCGGCGAGCCGAAGACCTCTACACTAAGGGTGCGGCCGCGCTTTAGGCGCGCTTGAGTTGCGGCCGCTCGTCTTCCTCCAAGCGGCGCAGGCGCGGAGGATCCTTGAATAGGCGTGCGGCCTGCACAGCGCCTTTGCCGGCAGCCCTAGGGCCGGCTTGCTTTTCCTCCGCCAGCATGCGGCGATAGGCGGCCCAGGGAATTTCGATCGTGGGATCGAGTTCGGGCGGACGCCCGGGGTCGATGGGTCCCGTGCGGCTTTGGCTGGCGAGCATTTGGCTGGGCCCCAGCGGATAGGGGTCCACAGCTTCGTAGAGCGTTTTCATGAGCGGCCACCAGTAGGGCCAAAGCACGATCAGAACGACCCACTTGATGACATCGGTAGCTTCCATGGCGCGGCCCTTACTTCGGCGCCCGGAGTCGTCCGTCTGAATCCCACGGGCAAAATCCCCGCGCTTCTACCCCCTGGGCCTAGTGCACTTCTCTTTTGAGGGCGGCGGACTCGAAGTGAGCCCACGGCCGGGCGGGCCGTGTTGGCGGCAATCCGTTCGCAAGGCTCCTAGCCGGACTGCGTTCTGTCCCGGAGCCTCGCGCCCGATGTGCTAGTTGCGCGCGCTGTCCATTTGAGCCAATTCGCGAATCACGAAACGGGCCAAGGCGGCTTCCTGTTGCTCGAGGTTTTCCGTGCTGCCGGGATCGATCTGGAGTCCGATGCGCAGCTTGTCACTTTCCTGCAAGTGCAGCACCTTGGCACTGACTCGAATCGGCTCCGATTCTCCGGGCAAGCGGAACTCAACGGCCAGGGCTTGACCTTCTGTTACCAATTCCGAACCCATGGCGCCCAGGTCGAGTCCGAGTCCGCAGGTTGAAAGATCCAGCACGCGCGCCGGTGTTTCCCAAAGACCATCCATATGGGCTACAACCGCAGAGGGCTGCATTTCGGGCCGAACGCGCACTTCGCCGCGTCGGTTGAACAGGCTGCGAAAGGCGCGCAAAACCCTCAGTCCGCCGTCCTTATCCACAAAGCGGCAGCGATACTCGGATCCGCGGTCACCCAGTTCGCGGGCCGACTCGACCTTGACCAAGGTTTGCGTCGGCTCCATTACGCCGGCTGCGCACAGCTCGAGCGGAACGCGATCTCCGAGCCGCAGGCCGGGGGACGTGTCGCTGCGGAAGAGCAGGGTCAAGCCGAATTCATCCAGCTCGACGATGCGGGCGCGCGTGCCCTCGGGAAGCGGGGCCAAGAGGGCGACTTCGAGCAGGGCAAGGGTTTCGGGGTCAGCTACCAACTGGTTCATGGAAGGGTCTCCTTTTTGGTTGGAGCTTCCATCGGCACTTGGCGCCGATCCCCAATGCCCAAGCCGCACTTTTCGACCTCCATGGCCTTTGATGGCCCCTTGGGGCGCCTTGTGTGGGCCCCGAGCTAGTGGAACCCGAGCCCGAGGGCCCGTTTTGTGACACCCGCCGGCGGAGAGTTACCTACGGCTGCGTTCGGCGGCCAATAGTCCGCTGCTGCCGCAAAACTCCAGGCCCGGGTGCGAACCGCGACCGCCCAAAAAGAGCCCGTCGATTGGCGTGGCGTATTGACCCAGTGCCGCGCAGGGTCGCGAAAACCAAATTTGATCGAGGGCCGCCTCCAGGTGCAGCGGGTGGCCGCCGGGCAAGTGATAGCTGTCGGCGAGCTCGGGTGGCGATTGCACATGGCAGGCGAGAATGGAATCGCGCAGGCCGCTTGTGTGCGGTTCGAGTTGTTGCAGAACTCGCTCTTTCAATTCTTCTTTCGCAGCGCTCGTCCAACCGCCGTCGAGTTCGTGCACCGCACAGGGGATTCGCACAAGGACCGAAGCGGCGCCCTCTGGAGCCGATTGGGGATCTTCCGCGCTAGCTTCGATCACATCGAACCAGGGGCGTGTGGGCAAACGGCGCTGCACAACATCGTCGAAGCAACGCTCAAGCCCGGTCATGTCGCTCAAGATGCGCGCGCGCGTCACGCCGGCTCGGGAGCCGCGCTCGGCACTCCAGGGGAACGGTTTCGATAGTGCCAATTGCATGCAAGCCAAGGAGCCCCGGGCGCGCATGTTGTCTGCGCCGGCGCTGAGGCGGCCGGGCAAGGCGGTTGCGGGCAACAGTTCAAGCAGCGTCGTTTGGGGCGCCGCCGTGGACAGCACGCACGACGCTTGAAGCGAGTCCCCCGATTCCAATTGGACGCCTTGCACGCGCCCGCCCTCGACGGTGATGGCTGCGACCTTAGAGCCCTGAAGGATTTGAACGCCGGCCTTGTTGCAGCAGGCTTCGAGCGCTTGAACCAGGGCGCCCGCGCCGCCTTTCAATCCCGGGCCGGCGGTTCCCAAACGCAGGCTTAGACCGGCTGCGGAGTAGGGCGCGCGCGGTCCCATGTAACTGAGTTCAATCCCGAGCGAGGCCATCCAGGCTTGCACGAGTTTGTCCTCAAAGTACTCCTCGCACAGATCCCAGACGGGTTGACTGAGAATGCGCAAGCTTTCGACCATGTCGCGCGTTCCCAATCGGCGCAGTCCAAAGGCGCTGCGGCCGAGTTCGGCCAAATCGGCAAGCTTGGGATCCAAGGCCGTGGGCGGCACCCTGTCGAGCGCGCGCTCAAGCAGGGGGCGCAACTTGCCAAGCAAGGTTCGCAACTCAAGCCAAGTCTTGATGTCCGCCGGGCAGCGCTGGGCCAAGGCCTGCTCGATGCCCGAGGTGGAGTTGCAAAGATCTCCCGGGGATACAACCAGGCCTGCGCCTCCCGCTTCGGGCATGTAAACCGCTTGGGGTGCTTGCCGAAACTCGAGCCCAAAATCCTGCAGTCCAAGTTGCTTGAGCAGTTCGGGGCGCACCCAATCTGTCGCCGGGCAGAGGCCGGGTAGGCGAAAGCCCGGGTGAAACTCGGTTGCGCGCGCTTGCCCGCCCAGGCAATCGCCGGCATCGATCAATGTCGTTTGGATCCCCGCACGGGCCGAGCTGGCGGCGGCTGCCAAACCGTCGATCCCGCCTCCAATAACGATTGTGTGACTCTTCATGGGCGCCCGATTCATTACAGGGCTCGTGAGCGCAACATTTCCTTGGCGGCCAGGGCGCCGGGTGCGCCCATGATTCCGCCGCCGGGATGCGTGCCCGAGGCGCACATCCAAAGCTTGCGCACGGGCGTTTTGTAACGGGCCCAGCCCGAAGCCGGCCGCAGGAAGGCCAGTTGTTCGGGCGACAGCTCGCCGTGGAAGATGTTGCCCTCGCTCAAGCCGAACTCCTGTTCGAGATCCCAGGGTGTCAGCACCTGGCGGTGCAGGATGATTTCGCGGATGTCGGGGATGGTTTCGGCCAGGGTGTCAATCACGGTGTCGCCGAAGGCTTCGCGCTTTTGCTCCCAACTCTCGGGTCCGCCTTCGATGTGGTAGGGGGCGTACTGCACGAAACACGACAACACGTGCTTGCCGGGCGGAGCGACGCTGGGATCGACCATCGATGGAACGACGGCGTTGATGTAGGGCCGGGTCGAGAACTCTCCGTACTTGGCCTGTTCGTAGGCGCGTTCCAGGTAATCGACGCTGGGCGCGATGGCGATGTCGCCGCGCAGGTGCGGACCGGGTTCCGGCCTGGAGGCAAATTGGGGTGCGCGATCCAGGGCCAAGTTGACCTTGCCCGAACTGCCGCGCAGCTTGTAGCGCTCGATGTCGCGCACAAAATCGGTCGGCAAGTGCTCGCGACCGACGAAACCGAAAAAAGTCAGGCGCGGATCGCAACCGGAGATGACCGTGCGGGCGCGCAGCTCGTCGCCGTTCTGCAACACGACGCCCTTGGCCTCACCGCCCTCCACAAGAATTTTGTGCACGGGCGCTTCGGTGCGGATCTCGGCTCCGTGACTTCGAGCGGAGGAGGCAATCGCGTTGCTAATGGCGCCCGTGCCGCCCTTGGCGAAGCCCCACGAGCGGAAGGCGCCGTCGATTTCGCCCATGTAGTGGTGCAGGAGAACGTAAGCGGTTCCCGGCGAGCGCACGCCCAGGAATGTGCCGATGATTCCGCTGACAGACATGGGGGCTTTGAGTACATCCGACTCGAACCATTCGTCGAGGAAGTCGGCCGCGCTCATGGTCATCAGCTTGAGCTCAAGCTCGCGCAGATCGGTGGGCAAATCGCGCAAGCGGCCGCCCAGGCGCAACAGAGAAATCAATTCACGCGGATCCAGGGACTCGGGCTTGGGTGCGGGGGCGTCGATGACCGGCTTGGCGAAGGCCGCCAGCTGACCCATGGCCTTGCCGTATTCGGGATAGAGCTCCGCGTCGCGCTTGCTGAAGCGCGCGATCTCGCGCCGAGTTCGATCCCCGTCGGACCAGCGACAAAGCGAATCGCCGTCCGGCAGTGGCGAGAAGCTGCACTCGAGCGGAATGGTTTGGTAGCCGTGCTTGGCCAGTTCCAAATCGCGCACGATGGAGGGGCGCAAAAGACTGACGACATAGGAGCAAACGGAATAGGTAAAGCCGGGGAAGACCTCTTCGCTGACGGCGGCTCCACCCAAAACGTGCCTGCGTTCGAGCACCAATACGCGGCGTCCGGCCTTGGCCAGGTAGGCGGCACAGACCAGGCCGTTGTGCCCGCCTCCCACAATGATTGCGTCCCAGTTGTTGCTCACACTTGCGCTCGGGTCAGCTCCGCTTGTGGGGAGGGTCGTAAAAGGGACGGTTCGTGACGGTGGCCGCTACGCGATGTCGTTTGTGTTCGACCGTGGCTTCGATTTCGAGCACGCGGCCGAGCTGGCCGTAGGCGGCCTCGATTTGACCGATGGCCAGGTTTTGCTTGAGCGTGGGAGAAAAGACGCCGCTGGTGGCGCGGCCCACTTGGCGACCGTCGGCGTAAACGGGCAAGCCGCCGCGCCAGGCCGCTGTGGGCAGGGAGGGCGGCAAGCCCTCCGCTTCGAAGAGCGTTTCGAGCTGTTCCCAGTCGATCACCAATCCGGCCATGTTCCAGGCCGGGCCGCGCTCGCGCTCGGCCAAAAGGGCGGCCTGACCCAGGAAGGGTTCGCGCTCGAGTTGCACGCACCTCTCCAGGCCAATGTCCGTGGGAGTGGATTTTTGGTGCTCCGCCAAACAGCGCCGCGCGGACATGTAGTCAATGCCGAGCAGGATGAAGCCCGCTTCGACGCGACTGACATCCAGAGCGTCCAATCCTGCGGGCAAGAGGCCGAAGGGGCCGCCGGCGCGAAAGAGCGTGTCCCACAATTCCACGGCGGAGGTTGCCGGTAGCCACAATTCGAAGCCCAGGTCGCCGGTGTAGCCGGTGCGCGTGATCAGGCATTCGAGATTGCCCAGGCGCGTCTGCATGGAGCGAAAGAAGCCCAACTCGGACAAGTCGTCTGCGCACACGCTCTGCAACAGGTCGCGCGAAGTAGGGCCCTGCACGGCGAGCGATGCGATTTGACCGGACACATCTTCAAGTTCCACGTCAAACCTGCGGGCATGTCGAGCGAGCCAAAAATAACCGGGGTCCGCCGAAGTGATGCGATAGTGCTGCTCGCCCAAGCGCATGACCGTGCCGTCATCCAACACCTTGCCGTCGTCGTCGCACCAACACAGGTAGGTGACGCGGCCCAGGCCCAACTTGCGCAGGCTGCGCACGGTTACGAACGACAGGAAGTCGGCCGCCTGTGGACCGCGCACATCCACTTTGAACAGCGGGCTGACGTCAATCGCGACGGCGGCGTGCCGCAGGGCGTAATACTCGCGCTCGTGGCAAGTGTCGTAGGAGCGGACCGCGTGGTAGCCGGCCCACTCCTTCCAAAACAAGCTGCTGCACGCCTCGCTCGTGCGCGGGTGAAAAGGAGTCGGAATCGGCATGGCGCGGAACGGTAGCAAGCGCGCGCCCCGGGCCCAAGTCTCGGCCAGTGTGCCGGCGGCCATTTCGGCCGCTCGAACTCAGCTGCAACGGAGGCTAGAAGCCCCGCTTGGGCCCACTGGAAGTTCCGAAGGAGCCCTTGGCTGCCGCCCCGGATTGCCTCGCGCGGCCCGGATTTTGGGATCCGGCGCGCCTGGCGACCCTTCCACGCGCCTGCCCAGCCGGGCGAGCTTGGGGCTGAAGTTGGGCTCCACCTTGGTTGTGTCCGCTCTTGTGTCCGGGGCCGGATCCGGCTGAACCGCCGCGCCGAGCTGCCGGTTGAATTTGCGCTCCGGTCCCGTCGCCCGGATCTTCGTCAGACTTCATCTTTTTCGAGCGCGGATTCTTGCGCTCGAGCTTGCGACGGGCTTGTTCCTGCATCCACTCGTCACGGGTTTGATTGGTGAGCGGACTTGCGTAGTTGCGATAGCGTTCCTCGAGAACTTCCAACTCGCGCTCCGATGGCGGGGCGCCGAGTAGACCGCCCTCGCGCCACAGGGTTCCCTGCAACTCTCCCCACAGGGCGCGCATGATCTTGCCCCAAATCGGGTAGGTGGCGGCGACAATGCCGTATTTGATGATGAACTCGATCCACATGGGAAAAGCGGGTGGGACGCTTTAGGTTACCCCCAATCGCGGCGGCGGGCGCCATCGGGCCGCCCTGGGGTCTCGATCCCGTTCTACGCCCGGGATCCGGCGCGCGTGAGTCGTCACCCGGGCCGTTCCGTCCGGGCGCCTATTAGGAAGCTCAATCAAGCTTACTAGGATGGTTCGCATGGGAATTCATCGCTTGGCGAGCGCGCGCCCTTGCGCAGCCCTGATCGGGCTGATTTTGTGCTCGGTTTTGGGGCGGGCCGTTGCTGCCCCGAATCAAGACTTGGAAGCTGCGCAGGAAATCGCGGAGACCCGGCAAGAATCCGAATCCACAGACTCCGGCCTGGAGCAAGTGCGCGGCATGACGATCTCTTGCCAAACATGGGGTTGGGAGTGGGGCAGCGACGGCTTCGAAGCGGAACTCGATCGCCTGGCGGCCTTGGGGGTCAATTGGATTGCCATTCACCCCTACGCTCGAATTCAGGCCGACGGGCGCGTGACTTGGCGAGCGATTGAAGTGGATGATCCGCCGCCGTATTTGGCGCGCCCGATTCAGGCCACGCGCGAAAGGGGCATGGCGCTCTTTGTGAAGCCGCACTTGGCCTATTGGGGCGGACCGTTTCGCTGGCGCGGTGAAATCGATTTTCCCGATCCGGCCCAGCGCGCCCAATTCTTCAAGGACTACAGCAGTTGGATTTTGGAACTCGCCCGGGCCACGCGCGGTGCCGC
>JAJDES010000255.1 GCA_029259675.1 Planctomycetota bacterium | reverse complement strand
TTCAAAAGTTGCAAGTAGCACTCGAACAGCTAGACACCCATTTCCCCCAAACCGATCTCTTGCAGGAAGCGGAGCATGCACTCTTGATCCGCAGTATCGTAAAGGCCTCAAAAGAAGGTCGCAGTCTTGCGGAGGTTTGCGGACCTCTCAATTCCTCCTGGGAAGACGTTTGTTCAGAGCGAGCTACGGTGCTTGCCGAGTTTGAAGAAGCAAACGATTGGCTTGGTCGCTACGAATCGGCGGGACGGTTGCCTTGGGATGAATTGCGTGACGAGTGGGAAAGCTTGGATCAAGAATCAAGAGGCTTGAACAACCCGTTCCTCTACACCTTTGGTGGAAAGCAGATTGGCTTGGAGTCTGGCCACCGCAAGGTGCTGATGAAGCTGCGTCTCACACGCATCGCCTTGGATTTCGCCATTGCGGGCAAGGCCAGCCCGCTTCCCGATCCCTTCGGGGGAGAACTAATCGTGACTCAGACGGATGCGGGACTCCAAATCAGGTCACTAGCAGAACAGGAATCATTCCTAATCTTGTAGGTCGGATGTCGCGGCCTTGGGCCTTTGAAAAAAAGGGCAGCCCCTCGAGCTCAATCCATGGCGAGAAGCGGGAAGTCGACATCGAGATTCCAGTAGGACTGTGCCGCAGATGCGAACCTACCCTCCGCACCGAAGGCGTGGTGCGAAATGACATCCGCGTCGCGTAGGGCGCGCTCGATCGCGTTGCCTTTGTAGATTGATGAAGTGCCGGTGGCCTTTGCGAGCAGCCTTACGGCGTTAGCGCACTCTTGCTGAGTGTGCGCGAAGGCCAGGAACAAGTCGGCCTTCTGCCGCATGTCGAAGGTCTCGCCGCGTGACGCCTGTTCGAATGCCCGCCCGACCGTCGTGTGCAAGTAAGCGCGCGCCGCTCCATAGTGCGCCAGGGCGCGGCCGAAGTGGAGTTGCGCCAAGGGCCGGTGCTTGAGCGTCGTGTTCGATGCAAAGGGCGTTTTTCTTTCCGCGATCTCGCTAGTCGTGTCCAAGGCCAGTCGCAGGGCGCCGAGACTTGTCGCGGCCACAGCCACGGGAACGATGCCTTCGGGCATTCGATATAGGTTGCCGTCAAAGCGCGACGTCCTCTCGACCGGAGCCGTGAGGTCGATTGCCCGGTGGCTGGGCACGAATGCATCCTGGGCTACGATCGTGTTGCTGGCCGTGCCGCGCAAGCCGAGGCTGTCCCAATCGGGCTTTATCTCGAGCGCTTCACGGGGATGGTAGACGAGCAGGAAGCGCCCGTCCGCAATTGCGGTGTGACCGATCCAATCCGCGAGCTTGCATCCGCTGGCGAAGGGCGTCGCGCCGGTGACGATGTACCCATCCTCAGTGGCGACGGCCTTCATGGGCTTGTTGAATGTCTCGCACAAGATCGGAACGGAGGAGCTTGCGAGCACTTCGTCCACAAGTTTCGGTTGAGCGAGCCTGAAGTCGAACCAAGTTGCGGAGACACCGTGCATTAGCCAAGCGGCTGCCGTATCCGCTTTCGCAACTTCCTCTGCAGCCAGGGCGTAGGAAACGGGATCGCATTCATGGCCACCGAGACTGCTCGGACGCCAAAGGCTGAGCATGCCCGATCGAGCCAAAGCTTCGACTGACGCCGGCGCGAGCTGTCCCTTCTCTTCGCCGTAGGGCGCGTTCTCTCTTAGCTCTTCGGAGATGGCTTGTGCCGCCTCGAGGGCATCGAATGTTGTGCTTTGGGATTTGGGCGACATCGCTACCTCCTAGATCGAACGGGATTGGCCTTGGGAGTCCAAGGTGCCTGCATCGTCGCTTGGGTCGGGGCGGCGGTCTACTACAGAATCTGTAGTTGACCGATCGGGGGCTCTGGATGACTATCAAGCCATGCCAAAGAAGTACGGACAGTATTGCCCGGTAGCGCTGGCGGCGGAAATCATGGGTGAGCGTTGGACCATCCTGATCCTGCTTGCACTCATGGACGGAGTTCGTCGCTTCAATGACCTGCAACGCGCGTTGCCGCGCATCTCGGCAACGTTGCTGTCGCAGCGACTTCGATCTCTCGAGCAGGCCGGAGTCCTTAATAAGAAGTCTGTGAACTCAGGCCGGGGATATGAGTACACGCTCACGGAAGCCGGATGGGAATTGGAGAGCGTCGTTATGGGCTTGGGTCAATGGGGCCAACGCTGGGCTCGGGACATGGAACCGGACGATCTCGACCCCCGTCATCTTGCGTGGAGCATCCATCTGCGAATGAACGTCGAAAAGATGCCCGCGGGCAGGACGGTGCTTCAATTCGAATTCACGGGTGCGCCCAAAGATTGCAGGCGCTTTTGGATTTTGAATTCCGGAGGTCAGATTGACATGTGCATCGAGCACCCCGGTTTCGATGTGGACCTGACGATCAAGTCCGACTTGCGACGCTTCGTCGAAGCTTGGCGTGGAATCCGATCGCTAAGGACTGAATTGGCTGCGGGCAGAATTCGTCTCGAAGGCCCGGCCAAATTCAAGCGCTCCTTCCCGGACTGGCTGCTCTTGAGTGCACTAGCACATGTAGAACGAGAGCGAGCCGGCAAGGAACACAGCCTTTCCCAGCGCTCAAAAAAGGAGTAGCAACGGAGTCGCGCTTTGGCTCTTGTCAATTGCCGCACAAAGAGTCGCAGAAAGAGTCGCAGAAAGAGTCGCAGAATCCTGAGTCCGCCGCGCCGCTATTGAGCTAGATAGATTCTTGATTCCCCTGCTGTTTGTGCTTGAAGCACGGGCAATGCTCGCGTCTTGTTTGCCGGGACTGTGGGGCGGTTCATTGTAGGAGCTCAACCGAACGAAATGAGAGCGGAGCAGTTCGGGGGCGAAGATGGCGATAGGAGCCTGGTTGTGCAGCGGTTTCGCAATTTGAAGTCTTAGGTTACGCTTTAACAACTCGCCGTTGGATCGAGCGCTTCGCAATAGACTTGTTGCTCCGTAGTCACGCTTTGAATTGCTGGGAAGCATGAACCGGCGGGCCCAACTAACTCTTGAGTCATCACGCAAAGATAACCCATGACGCACACAAATAGTTGTTGGAACCTCGCGCTGACCGGCGCAGCTTTGTTCCTTGTTGGGAGCATGAATGATGCTCAGATCTTCGTTCGAAACACGGTGGACATTCCCGTGACGCCAGTTCCGGGTAATTGTGAAAATGTCGACTTTGGTGACGTTGATCTTGATGGGGATTGGGATGTAGTTTTTGCGCGTGGCGGTGATGTTGGGGATCTGCAGGATCTGATTTGGATTAATCAAGGGGGGCTGCAAGGTGGCTCCGTTGGAAATCTTGTTGATCAGACCGCTTCCCGTTTCCCGGTCCAAGCCAGAACGGGTCGCGATATTGAGTTTGTCGATCTGGACGGAGATTCCGACTTGGATCTACATCTCTCCAATACGGCAACGCACTCCAACCAAGGCAACCGTTGGTGGATTAATGACGGCAATTTGCAAGGCGGCACGAAAGGGTTCTACTCCGACGAGACAGCCACCCATTGGTCAGGTCTGAACTCGCCAAGCTCGTCGATCCCGACCAGCCTCCTACTGCCGAACTCGGTGAATCCCGAGACTTTTATCGACTGGTCTTGCGACAGCGATTTCGGCGACCTCGACAATGACGGCGACATGGACTTGGTTCACTCAACCTATGGTTCGAGTTTTAGTGGGCAAGTTCCAACGCGCATCTTCTTGAATGACGGCAGCGGAGTTTATTCCGAGTTCAACCCCAGCGGATTTAAGCTTCCGGGGCAAAATATCTCAAGCGGTGATCCCGGGCTGTGGTGTGAAGGAATGCAGCAGACCAACACCACCGACTCGACTGGATCGAATTGTGACATTGCTACCAGTACCCTTGATATTGACATCGGTGATTTTAATGGGGACTACGATCTAGACATCCTTCACGGCGACCGTCTGCAAGCTCCGCGATTTTTTAGCAACCGTCTAGCCGAGACGGGCGGGCTTGTGTTTCGTGACACGACTGGATCCGTTTTTCCGCCCGGTTACCAGGGAGGAACGGGGCATTACGAGCAAGAAGCGGGTGACTTTGATTGCGACGGAGACCTTGATATCTACGGCCTGGACTGGCAAGCCGGCGGTTTCTCAGCATTGGATGTCGTCATGGAAAACGACGGCACGGGTGACTTCGTAGCTCCGCAGACCTTGACTGGTTCGACTTTGGAGGGCAGGGAAGGTGACCTTCTGGACTACGACAATGATGGAGACCTCGACATCTATATCGCCAGCTTTTCCGGAAACGACCAGATTTACCGCAATGACGATCAGTGCAGCGGATCTTCAGGTTTTTCTTTTAGCTTGATCAGTGAAGCTACAAGCGGTTTAGACAGCCATGCAATCAGTGGTTACATCTCCCTAGATGCAGATGCTTGCGACTTGGACGGCGATGGCGACTACGATGTCATTTCCGCCCAAGACAATAACAACGCTAATGTCTATTGGGAAAATACGAGCAATACTCCCGATACGAGTGCGCCCTACCTTCCGAAAATGGAGAGACTGATAGATCGGATCGCCGGTACCAGTGGCATTGCGGACATACCTGTGCGCGTGCATGTCTACGACAACGCGCCTTACTACATCACCTGGTACAACAAGACCACATTGAACTTTGGTGTGGACGGATTATTGCTCGATTCCAGCCCGGCTGTTTCATCCGGCGGCCAGGTTTTCCGTGCTGAGATTCCCTCTAATTTGGTGGGCCAAGTCGTGTACCGATTTGATTCCGAAGATGAGTATGGAAATGTCGGCTCCTCCGCAATCGATCTCTACGATTCCACGTCGGTTCTCGATTTCACGAATCAATACGGGTTCGGTTCCATTGGTGCCTCGGGGACCATTCCGAACTTGAGTGCGAAGAGTATCGCCACTCCGGGCAAGACGCTCTACATGACCTTGGAGACACCTGCGGGCCCGACCATCTGGTATATGCTGATCACGGACGCCGCCACGGCTAGTTCCGTTCCGATTTCTGGGGCCGGATTTTTGAATGTCACGGGAACGATTCTTCAGCAGAAGGTTGGAGTCACCGACTTTAATGGCTTGCAGGTTAGGAAATTCAACCTTGCGGCAACGGTGCCGACGGGCTTCGACTTGTTTTTTCAAGCCTTCACCTTTGATGGGCAAGGCGGCGATACCTACGCATCGACTCGCGGTGTACGCGTAAGCATCCTTCCGTAAACACCGAGTCGCACTCCTTTCCTCAGTTCAACCGGTATCCGGTGTTGTGCAAAGAATTGTGAAGCCCAGAGTTCGCGCGGCTGTGCTGGACCTAGGGGAGTTTTGATCGCCCTTCGCTTTCGCCTCTGGGCGGGCAGCGCTTGGGGCCGGTTTGTCGCGAGGCGGGGAGCACTGCGCATTGGCGGAATCCTTGCCGGCCCAGCAAAGTTGGAGCGGTTCTGACCAAGGGGTTTTCCGGCGGCAAGCATTTGACCCCGTATCGCCCAGACTCCGTATGGCCATGGGGGACTAGTGCGAAGCGAACGCATCCAAATTGCTAACCGCTGCGAATAGCGCCGCAGCGATCAAATTTCATGTCCAAAGCGCCCATCTGGGGCGAAGTGGCGGGTGCTTGGGATTAGAATCGCGCGCCCCCAGGCTGGCGCGCCGTGCACGCGCCGCCAACTGGGGCCCCGTCACCTTCGTGGCGCTAGCTTCCAATTCGGCTCCAAACCGTCCCTGTCGCGGGAGCCGAAGTCCAATCGCAATTTCAGGAGAAACCATGAACGCTAAGACTCAAATCATTCACACCCTTTGGAGCGGCGTATTGCTGTGCGCTGCGCCTGTGTTGTTCGCGCAGGAATCAGTGGGGACCGGAAAGGCCGTGGAGGCCGCCAGCAATTACACGGCGAAGGCCGATGGGTACAAAGAAATGGAAGCCGCGAAGATGTCGATCCAGGATTGGTGGCCGAACCAGTTGGACTTGCGGGTTTTGCATCAAAACTCGCTCAAGAGCAATCCGATGGGAAGTGAGTTCAGTTACGCGGAGGAGTTCGCAAAGCTGGACCTTGAGGCGTTGAAGCAAGACCTCGAGGAGTTGATGACTTCGTCGCAGGATTGGTGGCCGGCCGACTGGGGCCACTACGGGCCGTTGTTCATTCGCATGGCTTGGCACAGCGCGGGCACCTATCGCGTCGCCGATGGTCGCGGCGGAGCTTCCGACGGAACGCAGCGTTTTGCTCCGCTGAACAGCTGGCCGGACAACGCGAATCTCGATAAGGCTCGGCGCTTGCTTTGGCCGATCAAGCAAAAGTACGGGCAGAAGATTTCCTGGGCCGATTTGATGGTCCTGACCGGCAACGTGGCGATCGAATCGATGGGGCTCAAGCCCTTTGGATTCGCCGGGGGACGCGAAGATGTGTGGGAGCCGCAGACCGATGTGTACTGGGGCCCCGAATCAGAGTGGCTTGGCGATGAGCGTTACAGCGGCGATCGAGAGTTGATGAATCCGCTGGCCGCGGTGCAGATGGGCTTGATTTACGTCAATCCCGAAGGTCCCAACGGCAAGCCGGATCCGGTTGCAGCGGCGCACGACATTCGCGAGGCCTTTGCCCGCATGGCGATGAACGACGAAGAGACCGTTGCTCTCATTGCCGGTGGGCACACCTTTGGAAAGACCCACGGAGCCGCTACGCCCGAGGGGCATGTTGGCCCGGAGCCCGAGGGTGCCGCGCTTGAGGAGCAAGGCCTTGGCTGGAAGAACTCCTACGGCAAAGGCAAGGCCGGCGACACGATCACGAGCGGACTTGAAGGGGCTTGGACGGCTGCTCCGACGCAATGGTCGCATCTGTTCTTCTCGAACTTGTTCAAGTACGAGTGGGAATTGACCAAGAGTCCGGCCGGGGCTTGGCAGTGGACGCCCGAGGGTGATTCGGCTCCGGAAAATGTGCCCGATGCGCACGATGAGTCAAAGTCGCACAAACCGATAATGCTCACGACGGATCTCTCACTGCGCATGGATCCGGCTTACAGGGTTATTTCGAAGCGCTTTCATGAGAACCCGGAGCAATTCGAAGCTGCGTTCATGCGCGCTTGGTACAAGCTTACGCACCGCGACATGGGGCCGTACTCGCGCCTGCTCGGCTCGATGGTTCCCGAGCCGCAGTTGTGGCAGGACCCGGTTCCGGATGTCGATCATGAACTGATTGGCGCGAGTGACATTGCAGCGCTTAAGGATGATGTCATGGCTTCGGGCCTCTCGGTTTCCGAGCTGGTGCGCGTCGCTTGGGCGTCTGCTGCCAGCTTCCGCGATAGCGACAAGCGCGGTGGTGCGAACGGCGCGCGCGTTCGGCTTGCGCCTATGAAAGGTTGGGAAGTAAACCATCCGGCCGAACTTGCGAAGGTCATCGGCGTGTTGGAAGGCATTCAAAAAGATTTCAATGCCGCGCAATCCGGCGATAAGCGGGTTTCGTTGGCGGATGTAATCGTGTTGGGCGGGTGTGCCGCGGTTGAAGCTGCGGCCAAAAAGGCCGGACACGACGTGCAGGTCCCCTTTGTGCCGGGTCGCACCGATGCGTCGCAAGAGCAGACCGATGTGATGTCGGTCGCGATGCTCGAGTTGCATGCGGACGGCTTCCGCAACTTTGCCTCCGAGGGTTTCGGCGGACGCTTGGAGGAAGCTTTGGTCGATCGCGCCAATCAGCTCACCTTGAGTGCTCCTGAAATGACCGTGCTTGTCGGCGGCCTACGCGCTTTGAATGCCAACCATGGTGGCGCGCTGCACGGAGTTTTCACCGCGCGACCGGGAACCTTGAGCAACGACTTCTTCGTGAACTTGCTCAGCATGAAAACCGAGTGGCACAAATCCCCGGATGGCGAAAACCTTTATGAGGGCCGGGATCGCAATACCGGCGAACTGAAGTGGACGGCCACCTCCGTGGATCTCGTCTTCGGTTCGAATTCGCAACTGCGAGCCATCGCCGAGGTGTACGCCAGCAAGGATGCCAAGCGCAAGTTCGTGCACGATTTCGTGGCGACTTGGGACAAGGTTATGAACCTCGATCGATTCGAGCTTTGATACCGGCCTGCTGAACCAATTTCGGCGGATGAATCCGCGCGATCATTGGGGGCTCGGTCCGGCACTTGTTGCCGGGCCGAGCCCCTATGCATTTCCAATGCTCTTTTGGTCGGAACGAATGATGCCGGGCTTGCGTGCTGTCGCCAGGTGCTTGCTACGGGGTTCCGGACCCGTTTCGAAATTCCAGGGCTCGAGTGATTGGGACCGCACGCCTCGATGCGTCAATCGAGGGCATTCGATCCCCAGCGCGGGCGATTGCCGAGCGGGATTATGGGGCGAATTGGGATTGGGCCCCACCTGGGAGTGCTCCGGTGGGAGTTGCTGCCTGTAAACTCTTGCTGCGGTGAGGGCCCATTTGCTGGCGCAATTTGGCACCGCTATCAAGCTATCCGCCACAGGTTGAACGGAACCGGCGCGCCCAACTAGTTGCCAAAATAGGAGCCTTGCCATGACGACGAAAAAGAGCCCGCTCTGGATGCGATTGGTCATTTGGATGGGGATCTCATTCTTCGTGTTGATTGTGCTTCCGATCGCGTTGGGCTTTTTTATGCCGGTGCGATATGAGGGGCGCGTAGCTGTGGAATTGGATCGCGGGGTCGAGAACGTTTGGGAGGCGCTTCAAGACGTCGAGGCTCTCCCGGTTACGGGCAAGATGATGGAGTCGGTGCGCATTTTGGAGCCGAGCGAAGGTCGGCCGGTTTGGGCCGAGGACATGGGCAACGGCGAAGTGATCAGCGTTCGCACGACCGAATTCGATCCCCCCGGGCGCAT
>JAJDES010000254.1 GCA_029259675.1 Planctomycetota bacterium | reverse complement strand
CTCTTCCGAGCTGCTGTGCCGGAGGAGAAGGTGGTTTCATTTGATTCATTCGCTGCCGAACTAATGCGCAGCGATGGAGAGGGCACAACCGCCGGTATCGAGGCTTTCATCGATCGCGTGCGCATGGCATCTCGCCCGGTTGTGGTCGTGGTCGGTATCTATCTCAACTCCTACACGCCGACCTTTGAGGCCCTGGCGCAACAGGGTTGCGATATATTCGTTGTCGCGCGCAGCAACACTTTGTATCTGCACGCGGGGCATGTGCGCAGTATTGACGGTGCTTTGCCCTTCGCCGATGTGCTCGGCGTCGACCTGCGGGGCATGTTGCACTTGCTAAGCAATTTGGATGTCGGCGTGGTTTATATGGCGGGTGCCGAGGATAGCTTTGTTGCCCATGCTTTCAGTTGCAGGCGCAGCGCATCCTGCTACGCCTACGTGACGGCTTTGGCCAAGATGGCGCGCGTTCCGGTGATCTTGGCTCTGTACGACATCGTCAAACCCGTGACGAGGGATTTGGAATACGAGCGCGATGCCATGGCTGTGTACGGGCGCATGTTGTGTGCGGCGAGCAAGTTGAGCTTGGGAGCGAACACGGTGGACGCGGGCGAGTTCGCGATTGCCAAGTTGGCTCCTGGCGGGGAGTGTCGAGCTTTCTACCGCTATGCACATCGTGCGGAAGATTTGCAGCGGCCGTTGCAAGAGGGGTTTCACCTGGTTGTTGTGGGGGGGATGTTGGGGGAGGGTGAGAACCCCTATTGGCTGAAGCGCAAGGACTTGCGCAGGGTCCTGCAGCAGGGCATTCACTTGCACGTTTACTCAAGCAGTCCGGTTGCGCAGAGATTCCGTTCGAGTTTGGGTGAAGAGGAGCGCGACTATTTGCATTTGCACGCTTCCATTGAGGATCAGCGGCAGCTCTTGCACGAGATCAGCCAGTACCACGCGGGCTTTTTGTTGAATGACACCGATGCCATTGCCGCGATGATCAAGAACTTTCAATCGGACTTCGGACGAGAGCTTGTCAGTCGTTTTTGGGAGTCGATGGTTTCTTCAGCGGCCATGCTGTTCGGTTGCGCCGGGCTACCCATGATCTTGAATCGATCTTCGATTCGGATCCGGGAGCAGTTTCCGGCGGAGTATTTCCTGCCGACCGAAATTGAAGAACTGGATCAGCTAGGGGCGCGCCTGACCGCTTTAGATTGGGAACGATTGCGCGCAGTCACGCTTGTGGAGCGTGGGCGCTTCAGCATTGAGGCCCATGCGGGCGAGCTGAATGAATGGATCGGGAGTTTGATGCAGCCCCAATCCGCAAGCCCGAGCTGAACGCACGATTGCGCAGTGAATGGGCATTGCAAGGCATTCCTGCAACGCGTGATTCCATTCAACTCCCAGGGTTCTCCAAGCGGGGCGGTGCCAATCAGCGCTGTATCGGCAAGTGACTTATTGCGCGGAGTCGTCCCTCAATCGGCGCGGCAAAACGCCGCCCAAGTTACGCCGCGCAGCGTGCCCTCGGCGCTTTCATGAACTGAGCTTTTCGCGAATCTCCATCGCTTGGGCGATGCAATCGTCGATATCTACTTGATAGAGATAGGTGCCGTTGCGCCCGATCGAAAAGACTTGGTCGGGCATTTGATCGATATATTTTTGAGCGCGAGCGATTTCCGACAGGACCGGCAGGGGGTAGTGCTTGCCGTTCTTGGAGGGGATTTCCATCGCCACCAAGGTGGTGGGGGATTTGTGCTGCGTGAAGCGTTTGTACTCCACCAGGCGAGTGAACTTTTCCTGGCCCGCGTAGTAAATGAAAAACACGTTGGGGGGGAAACAGTGCTCCATGGGCAGCACCATCTGATGCAGGTCGCGGCCTACGAAGGGCAGCGCGCCGTGTTCAAACTCATAGAGCACATCCGGCGGAATCGTATTGACGACGATGTCGTAACGCTTCTTTTCACCATTCAAAACAACGCTGCGATTGGGGATGTCGTAATCGGTGATGGTTGTGCCGAGCATCACCTGGGCCTCAGCAGTGGCAATGTCGAAGTAGCTGTTGTAGCCGTCGGGTGCGATGGGGTAGGCGGAGAAACGCGAATCCCATGCGTCGCGCGACCCTTCTTTAATGGTGACGCCCTTGGGCGACCAGCTGAACGTGTCGATCTCGCGGTTGTCATCCACCTGCCACATCTTCTTGGAGGAGGTGTTGATGTACTGTTCGTACAAAGTCGGGCCCACTGACGAGATCCAGTACTCTTCGAGGTTTTTGGCGGATTCAAGCCCCACGCGCTGTTCCAACTCGTTGTCGATTTTCTCGCGATCGGGCATGCCGTCGATGTCGTCGCGGTGAATGGGGAAGTTGTAGAACTCCTGGTCGGACTCGACGTAGGTGATGAATTCGTGCTTGAGTAGACGCAACGGCAAGTACTCGTTCAGAAATCCGTACACGTGTTCCCAAGGGGTTAGGAAGTGGCGCGGTCCAAAGGTAAACGGATGTCCTCCGTACCAGCGCGTGCGCACACCGGCTCCAAGTTCGGATTGCTTTTCAACCAAGGTGACTTTCCAGCCGCCCATGAGAGCGAGCTGGTGCGCCGCGGCACATCCGGCAAAGCCTCCACCAATAATCAATGCTGTTTTTGCCATGGGTTCCCGTGGGCCAAATGCGACTTGCCTTTATCTAAGCTCGGACGAAACCGGTCTCACGCTTTGAACCAAGCGTAATCGCCGGAGAATCCTTCTTCTTCGAACATGATCTTCCACTCCTCAGCGCTAAGGCTGGTTTGGGCGACAATATTCCACTTTTCAAAATCGATGCGCTCCTGCTCGTTGTGATGTCCATTGATCTTGATGAAGGCGTGCTTGCGCGAAACCCGTTCAATCTCGCGCAGGGATCTGCGCACGCCGTCCGGAAGTAAGTTGTGAATCGTGGCGATGGAAACGACGAGGTCAAAACTCTTGTCGCGAAACGGCAAGTGGTCGCAACTGGCCAGTTGCAAGCGCGACCGAACCTGCGGCAGGGCCTGCTCGCGTACGCAATAATTGGATATGTCTATGCCGGCCACGCGAATACCGGGCAGGGCCTGGGCGAAGTCGTAGAGCATGAATCCCTTGGCGCAACCCACATCGAGCACGCTGCTCTTGTTGGTTAGGCCGTAGTATTC
>JAJDES010000253.1 GCA_029259675.1 Planctomycetota bacterium | reverse complement strand
TGCCCCCCCCCACATTTTGGGGGGGGCCCCCGGCCCACTTGGGGCGGCCCCCGCCCCATGAATCCAGCGGGGCACCAGGGTCTCCCCGAACGACTCTTGACAGTCCTAGGGCATGACGAGCTCAACCGCCTTGGATTGCCCTGCGATGACCTCCACGGTCACATCTTCACTCTTGGCCGCCCCCGCTTGGAATCCGCGCGCATTCAACGTCCAGCGGCCGGGGCGCAAACCGGTTAGCGTTTTCTTACCGCCCTGGCCCATGGCTTCGCGCACGTCCGGCACTTCCTCTTCCGACTTGCCCTGGCCCGCGTCGTAACTTGCATTCAGCATGCAGAAGCCGCCGGCAGATCCGTCGGCCTTCACGACTTTCACGCTCAAGCTGCCGGCAGCATTCATGACCAAGTCCACTCCGGCCCGCACGGCATCGGCAGCGACATTCACATCACCAAGGGTCGCTTCCTCCATGTGCTCGGCTGAAGCGTGGATGACCAAATCCACGTTCGGTTGCACTCCGCGCAGGACGTAGTAACCGTCTTCGTTGGTGCGGGCGCGCTCGGCTTCATCGCCCCCAAAGGTCATCACGCTGCCGCCCTCGTCGCCGCCATCGTCTTCAATCTCGACCATGACGAATTGCATGGCGACTTCCGATCCGCCCGCCGAGCCTTTCGAAGCCCAAACTTCGACACCGGCCAGGGGCTCCCCGTCCTCATCAGTGATGCGACCCTCAACGATGCTGATGGGCAACTCAACATTGAGTTCCACCGTGCGATCCACGATGTCGACTTCAAACTCACTGGGCATGGCTCGGTTCGAGCTGTCGATAACGAGCTTGTATTCGCCCTCCTTGACATCATCAAAGGCGTAGCGGCCCGCTCCGTCGCTCGTGGCATTCATACCGCCACCCATCCCGGGCAAACCGGAAAGTCCGCTGAAGCCGTTGCCACCGGAGCGCTTTTCAAGCTTCAACTTGGCTCCCGCCAGGGGCCGACCGGCTTCCGAAACAATACCCTCCAGGGCGCCTCGGCTCGGGGCTTGAAGCAAGACGTTGGCACGCAGACCCTCGGCCACATCCACTTCGCTCCAGGGTTCGTCGCTGCCTCCGCCGGCGCCGACAAAGAAAGCTGCCCCCCCCTGCTCATCGGCAAAGCTCATTCCGCCACCATCGGACAAACGGAATTTGTGCTCACCCTCAGAAAGGTGCTCAAACAGCATTTCGCCGCGCGAATTGGTCACATTCGCGTTTCCATGCATGCTGGCGAACAAGCCCATCGGGTCGCGCGCGCCCTTCGGTGCCCGGTGTTCGATTTTCGCGCCGACAAGCGGCTCGCCTGCTGCATTCACTACGCTAACGAGCACTTCACCACCGCGCGTGAGATACACATCGCGCTCGAATTTTTCGTCCTCGGGCAACTTCAATCGCGACTCGCTAAAGACTGCGTAATTGTCGGCATCCACGCGCAAGCTCACCCTTTCCCCGGTGATGCTCGTCAACACAGCTAGGCCCTCGGAGTTTGTAACTCCACTCTCACTGTCATCCCGACCGTTTGTGATGACTTCTCTTTCACCTTCGCCGTCGCTGCTGGCCTCGACTGAAATGTCCAACGTCATCGATCCGCCGGAACCCGTGAAAGAGGAACCGCGGCTCCTGGGCAGCAAGCTCACTTCGGCGCCCTGCACCGGCAGGCCGGTGTCCTTGTCGAAAACACGTATCAGAGCGACCGGCGCAGATTCGAGTTCGATCACACCCAAACTCAATTCTTCGCCTGTGTTCAAGAGAATGTCGCCCTGTTCATAGCCGCGGTACCCCACAGCGGAAATGGCAAGCTGCACCTCATTGCGGCCCTTGCGCGGAAACAGATTCGGCACTCGAACGAGGCCGTCCTCGAAGTGCTCCAACGGCTTGAAATCTTCGTCACGCAACTGGGTCAGCCACCCGATTCCGGCCAGGACCTGCATATCCGTAATGGGATCACCCGTTGCCCGATCCACGACTTGGAACGTAATCGATGCCGCCGTGTTGTAGATCAGCTCGACACCGCGATCGCCCGCGCGGGCCTGCACGGAATCCGAGCGAGCGTCTCCGCCAATTCCATTGAATTCGAACACACCCGCGCCCGCAGCCCCCCTCAGCACGCGCAAGTTCAAGCGATAATCGGTTTCGCCGCGCAAGCCGCGAACAACAAAATCGCCACTGGGCTCCAGCTTGGCTGAACGTCCGCCATGGAGATCGAATAGGCCGTCCTCGCGCCCCACTTCGCGTGCCATGACGCGCAAATGCTCAATTTCACCGGACGGCAATCCAAGTACGCGCCCGCGCACGGTAAAGCCCGGCTCCAATTCAAATAGCAAGCCGCCCACTTCGATCCCGGGGTCGTTGGCAACCCCGTCGAATTGCGCATCGGGATGATCGTCACTTTCGACCGAGATTTTCCAAGGCCCGCAAGCCAATTGATCGATGGTGAAGCTGCCGTCGGCAGTACTCGTCGCTGTGGGAGTCCCGGGCCGAGTCCCCCCGAATGTGCGGAAAGTGGCCGCGTGGTGATCCACAAAAAGCCTGGCTCCCTCAACTCCAAAGCCGTCGGCATCGACCACTCGACCCGAAAGCAATGCACCGCGGGACAATTCCAATTGCCCCAAATCAAAATCTTCGCCCTTGGGAACGACAACATCCTTGCCAAGCAAGGGCGCGTAGCCGGGCGCTCGAACACTCACACGCTGCTCACCGGCGGCGGAGAATTCCAATTCAAAGCGCCCCTTATCATTGGTCATTGCACTTTGAGTTGAGCGCTGACTGTCCGGGCCCATTCCGAATAGTCCCGCCCGAAACTCAACTTCGGCGAAGGGCACGGGCGCCCCATCACGCTCCACCACAACGCCAGTTACTCGTTGCCCCGCATTGGCTTCCAGCGGCGCCGAGGCCTCCTTAGCGCGGGGCTGCTCGGATTTCAGGGCGACGCGATCAGCCCCTTCCTCAAGCGCAGCCGGCGCAGAGATATCCGGAACCGACGTTTCCGTACTTTCAGAAGCACCCGCGACGGATTCCTGAGTCGAGTTCGTGGGCGCTATGCCACCAACTCCCACATTGTTGTCACGGCCCATGGCCCACCACATTAGACCGGCTAGCGAAATGCCGATGGCGGCCAGAATCAGAGTCCCTTTGGATCCCATGGGACCCCCTTCCCTGGAATGATTGTTTGCGAATCGCGGTTCCCGCGAGGAACTTGGACACAACTGACTGGCGGGGACCGGACTCCCGAATGGCGCCCTCCGATATTTGGAGGGTCCTACGGCGCCTACGCCGGGCCCGAACATAGGTTGGAAGCGGCTTGGAGTTTTACACGGCACTTGCCGATGATGTAGCTCCCTGGGAGCGAGCTTGGGTCAGCGCTATGCTCCACACGGCTCAGGGTGCCGCCTTCGGCGCCAACAAAACCGCTTCTTCTCGAGTATCCCCCAGCACCATGGTTCGCAAATTCAGCAGTTACCCCACGGCACAGTCGAACACGGCAGAGTCGAACTCAGCAGGGTCGGACGCACGGCTGAAGCGCCGAATCACTCGAGGACTCAATGTCCCAGCGCGCCCAGTGGGCGGCAAGGGGAACAAGCGCTTGCTCCGTTGCCACTTCCAAGCCGCATTGTTCGCCTTGGCCTTGGCACTCACCAGTTCCTGTGCCACTCCCAACTATTCCCAGGTCCCGGATGCATCGCTTTGGATCCACAACCAGGAAGAAACGGAGCTCGGGATTAACACCGACTACGGAATCCTATTTCTAGGACGCAAAATTCGAGCGGGTGAAATCGCCATCACCGCTTGGTTCGGCGACGGCCCCAGCATTGAAACAACCGTGGTCGAGCCCATCGGCTCGGGCCTGTACACAGCCGAAACGGAGATTCGCTTGCCCTCGGCGATCTTGACTTTCGTCAATCCCAAGGCCGGCGCCCAGGTAACCCTGAGTGGTAGAAAGCTCGACGGAAGCTGGTTGGCCCAAGCCGAGGTTGTGCGAGATCCACGCGTTAAGGGGATCCTGCTAAAGCCACTGCCACAGGAACGCACCGAAGCCAAAGTTTTTCAACCGAGGGGTGGTGTGCGCGCCAGCAGTCCGTCCAAACACCCCGACATCCCGAATATCAGTCAAGCGGGAGCCGGAGTTTTCGTGCGCAGGCCCGATGGCCAGTACCGCCTGCTCGGTGTGGTTTCCGGTCACATCACCCTGACGGACGCCAACGGCGTCAGCAACGAATACATCACCGTCCTGGGCCCCAGCGAAACCTGGCGACTGGCTGCGCACCGCAGACAAATCGAAGACCATCGCCCGCGCTGGGTGCACCGCGAGGACGTCCTGTAAATTTCGACGAGCGCGGCAAAACGAGCGCATGGAATCCGCCCCGCGAGTCTTGCTGAAGAGATGCTCGCGGGAAGCGGATCCGAAAGTGGCTTCACTCAACGCGAGCACCAAAGCCCGTCGCCCGAGCTTTGGCGAGGCCCGCTAGTCTCAAAGTCGCTAACGCCAAAAGCGCGGAACGAAGAGCACGACGACGGCATAGAACTCGAGCCGTCCCAGGATCATGAAGAGCGAGAGGAGCAGCTTCGCCAGGTCCGGCATCGAAGCGAAAGAGCCCGTGGGGCCGACCATTTCCAGGCCCGGACCGATGTTGTTCAGCGTGGCGATAACCGCCGTAGATGCGACCAGTGGCTCAATGTCCAGGGCGGACAGGGCCAGGGTGCCGGCTAGAAACACCAGGACCCAAAGAACGAAGTAGCCCGTCACCGACGCCACCACACCCTCGTCAAGCGTATGGTCGTCCATGCGCACGGTATGAATCGCACGGGGCCTTGCGAAGCGTTGCACGCCGCGCAAAGCGGCCTTGGCCAAGATCAAGGTGCGCACAAGCTTGATTCCGCCGCCCGTGGAACCCGCGCAAGCACCGGCCAGGGCTAGAAACATCAACAACATGCGGCAAACTTCGGGCCAGCGATCGAAATCTGCGGTGGCAAAGCCCGTGCTGGTTTGGACGCTAACGACGGCAAAAAGAC
>JAJDES010000252.1 GCA_029259675.1 Planctomycetota bacterium | reverse complement strand
CTCCCAGGGGCAGCAGGCGCCTTGGAACGGACCGCTTTGATGCGATGTTGCCCGAGGGATCCTTGGACCGGGCTCAAATTGAGCTCGCCGGCCCGCGCTACTTCACCTGAAAATCTGGGGAATGATGTTTCTGAACTCGCGTCTAGTGCCGCGGCTTCGAAATCCTTTGCAGCCGATTCCATTCGAACAGCAGCTATGGACAACACATCTCTGACACCAATCGTCGCGCTCTTGATCTCGTTGGGTTACTTGGGCGGAGTGGTGTTCTAGCCGGCATTCGGATGGCGTATTGAGCACAAACGAAAGCGCGTGGCTCACTTCAAATGGAGGCCGTGTTGCAACGGGCCAATCCAAATGGATGAAGCATGCGGACCCTTGTGTGAGAGCAGTGGTCCGATCGGAATGAGGAGAATTCAGGTTTGATGTATGGGACTTAGCGCGTGGGCTATGCGCTGAGAATGGGGTTGGAATTAGGTGATTCCTAAGGGCCCGCGAGAGCTTCTCGCGGGTCTTTTTTGTGCGTACTTGCTTCGACCCGATGGCGGTCCGCTTGGCGGGGATCCGATTGAGAGTCGAACTCGAGCGGGGCGCCTATGCCATTGCCGCGAGTTTCAATCTTCGCGGGGGTCGCGACCGCGCAGTTTCTTTTGATCGCCGCGCTGACGCTTTGCATTGATGCGGCGCTTCACGGAACCGCGTGTGGGCTTGGTCTTGCGGCGCGCCTTGGGGACTTTTAGGGCCTCGCGGAGCATTTGGGCCAGACGCTCGCGCGCATCCTCAAGGTTGCGAGCTTGTTCCCGATAGGTTGATGCGTGAATGACGATTTCACCGCTGCCCGTCAGTCGCGCGCCCAACCTGGAGAACAGCATGGACTTGCGCCTTTCTCCGAGCACACGGCTGCGGGCAATCGAAAAGCGCAAGACGACCTTGCTGGCGACCTTATTGACGTTTTGGCCCCCGGGACCTCCGCTGCGTGCCGTGCTGAATTCGAGCTCGTTCGAGGGCAGTTCCAGGTGCGAGTTGATTCGCAGGGGGTCTTGGCCGGCCATGGAACTACCTTAGCGGGAGTTTCGCGCAAGTGCTCCGCCCGCGGCCCGCTACGCACAACTAGGGCAGAATCCTTCGGGCGGGAATTTCAAAAGAAGAGCCCGGCATGGCCGAGTAAGGCCGAATGCCAGGCTCCTTCGCTGCCGAATGCGCGCTGCTGCCGAATGCGCGCGCGACTGGCGATCAATCTGCGCCGCTGCGTGTCGGCACGGATTGGGTGCTCAACCCAGGTCGTGCCACTCGTCGCCGTAATCGTGGAGGATCTCCGCGCCCGGCTCGATCTTCTTCAGGGCCCAAAGCTCCTCGCCGATGAAGACGGCATTGGGTTTGGAGCTGTGGTTGACGTAGCGCAAGTCATTGGTGCCGCGCATTCCATAGATTTCGGGCTCGTCTTCATCGTCGACCCAGAGCACATAGGGACCGTTGCGCTTGGTGCGCGGACCCTCGTAGGCTCCGATGCGCTCGCCCTTGCGCAGCGGGCGGTTGGCAAACAGACCTTTGCCGTGGATCGGACTGATTCCGCTGACTGCCGCGGGTTGCTTGGCGGCGACGGCGGTGTTGCTCTTCGACTTGCTCATGTACTCGATTTATTTCGCGCGGGTCATTCCGTTTTTCGTTACTTGCTACCGAAATCCCGCCGCTAGCGGTGCAAGTTTTCTTGTGGCCTGAGACTCAACGCTCAGCTTCAAGTGCTGAGAGTCTGCCAATTAGTTTCGCCGCATCAAGCTTTCGAACTTGATCCGAGCAACGAATCGGAATTTTCTTTGGGCGGCTTGAGCTGTCATGGAGCAAAGCGCTCGGACGCATCGAAATGAAGCGAGCGAAGAGACTCACTCGCCCGCGCAGGTTTTGTGCAATCGAAGGAGTCGAGAATTTGACTGTCACGATGGCGCTTGAATGAGTTGTAAACCATTCCCGTCCAACTGTGACTGGAGCCCAAGATGGCTTCGCGCCAATCGACGGTGGAATGTCGAAAGTTGCCGGTTTCACCTTGAAAGAGGGCTCGAGTGCCAAACCCGCGGCTAGCGAACCCTTCGGCTGTAGCGCCTGCAATGCACTTCCATGGCACTGAAATTCGGAGCTGCAATTCCTTTCGGATGCGCGGCCTGCGGATGAAGCGCATCTCGCGTTTGGGGCCTTGCCTCAATGCTTGCAGGTGAATTTGCTCGAATCCAACCTGAAATCCCTTGGCCCAGGTGTCGCCTGCCCCGTGGGCGAGGCTAGGATCTTGCGACCTACCTTTGAAGTCCTCGCAAGTCCGTCACCCCAGTGCCTGAATTCGACATCTGGAGATCTCCCTTGATTCACTTTCTCGCCGCTCTGGCGCTTAGCGCCGCATCAAATTCGCCCCAAGTCCCCCAAATCCCCGACGACACTGAAATTGTGAGCACGGAATCGGGGCTGAAGTACTCGGTGCTCAAGGCCGTTGAAGGCGAAGGGGAAAGTCCTACTCCAAGTGATCGAGTCAAGGTGCACTACACCGGTTGGCTTCAAGACGGCACTGTTTTTGATTCCTCGCGCATGAAGGGGACTCCGGCGGAATTTGGAGTCATGGAAGTCATCACGGGCTGGACCGAAGGTTTGCAGCTCATGAAAGTCGGTGAGCGTTTCAAGTTCACGATTCCGTCGGAGTTGGGTTACGGAGGTCAGGCCCGGCCGCAAATTCCGAGCAATTCAACACTCATTTTCGATGTGGAGCTGCTTGGGATTACCCAGGGGCCGGAGCTGCCGGAATTTCGCGCGGTACTTGAGGAGGGCGCGAAGCGCACGGCTTCGGGCCTGCGCTACGAGATTCTTGCGGATGGGGCTGGTGAGCTTTGCCGAGCCGGCGATATTTTTCAGTTGGACTACGCCTTTTGGACGGGCGGCGGAACGATCGTCGATTGCACCGCTCTCAATGGTCGTATGTTGGCGGGTTCGGTGGACAAGATGGGCTTGCCCTTACTGAAGGAAGTTCCGCTATTGATGCGTCCCGGTACGACTTTGTTGCTCGAAGTCCCGGCGGCGCTGGCCTTCGGCGATCGTCGAGCGGGGGCGCTGGAGCCCGGAGCTACAAGCGTTTGGCGGCTTGAAATGAAGCGCGTTCTGCAGGCGCCCAAGTTCTCCTTGTTGACCCCGGAGAAGTTGACGACCACCGATAGCGGCCTGCAGTACGAGGTGCTCGCAACCGGGGAGGGCGAGAAGCCCAAGGCCGGTCAAACCGTCGAAGTCTTTTACTCGGGTTGGTTGGAGGACGGCACGGGCTTCGATGCCGGCGTGATCGAATTTGCGGTTGGGACCGGCCGGGTCATTCGCGGCTGGGACGAGGGCTTGATGCTGATGCAGAAGGGCTCGATCTTTAGATTGAAGGTGCCCGCAAGCTTGGGCTACGGCGCCCAGGACAAGGGCACCATTCCGCCCAATTCGGATTTGGTCTTCTATGTCGAGCTGCTCGGCATTCGGTAGTCCACGACCAGTCGGTCGCAATCGCTTTAGGCACAATCGGCTCGGGCGCAAGCATCGCCCAGGACCATTGGAATCGGCCCCGCGCGCTCCAATCGGAGTTCCCCTGCGGGGCCTTTTCGTGGGCTGAGCCCGGACGGCTCGCTTTTGAAGTTCCGATTGAATTCAAAGCCATTGGCGGGAAGGCCTGTTGCATGGGGGCCGGTCCTATGCTGATCTCGGTCCAGCAATGAAGGATTCGGAGGCACTACAGGGGCAGGTGAGCCGTTCTCAACTTGCAGCTCCCGCGCAGCAGCCCGCAGGCTGGGAGCGCTGGATTATGCTGTCGGCGCTTTGCCTAGGCCTCGTCTATCAGTTGCTACTCCCGCCCTGGATGGGTGAGGACGAGCCCTGGCAGTTGGAGATGATTCACTGGGTGGCCCGTGGCTACATGCCGGGTGCGGGACCGGCCTACGACAAGTCCGACGCCAGGGAGCACGATCTTTCGCATTTGCAAATTGTGCGGCGCTTTCCGGGGCTTAGCTTGGAGGATGCGAAAGCCTACGAGACGGAGGTCTTGGCTTCGATGCGCCGCAGCGGGTTCGAGGCGCGTGTGGACTTCGATCCACGCCATCCGGCGCCGACCAGTTTCGACCAAATTCAAGACGCGCATTCCGCAGCCAGTCAGCAACCGCTCTATCACGTTCTTGTGGGCCTGTTGCTGCGGCCCTTCGGCGAGTTGGATCCATTGACGGAGTTGCGCTTGGTGCGCGCACTCTCGTTGTTGACTTACTTGGGCGTCGTTTGGTTTGCGATTCTGTTGGCTCGGGAGGCCTTTCGGGATTTCCACGGACGTGCCATGGCGGTGATGGTTGTGGCTTGGATGCCGATGCATGCGCGCCAGGCCGCGGTTGTGAACAATGATGTGCTGGTAAAGCTGTTCACAGCTGCCGCAATCGCACTCACGGCGCGTTGGGTGGCCGGTAAGGGCGGGGTTAAGGAGAGGGTCCTGCTTGTGCTTTGTTTGGCGCTCGGATTGGCGACAAAGACCACGGGCATGGGCGCTTTGGGTGCGGTTGGATTGGCGCTCTTCCTGCGCCGCGGCATCTCCTCAAACCTGAAGAGCCGCTTGCCCTGGATTCTCGGGCTCACGGCCATTGCGGGCTTGGCGCTGGTCTACTTCCTGAGTTTTCACAGTCCGGCGCTTCCCAAAAACGTGGATGCCTTCATGTTGCGAGTGGGCAAAGGCCTCTCACCCTCCGCAATGCTTGCGCTGTGGGGCAGCACCGTCGGCGTTACGAATTGGAATACGCGACTGATGCCGGACGCGGCCTATTGGAGCGTCGGCTTCGTCGCAGCGCTGTCTTTCGTTGGCGTTGCCAAAGCCTTGCTCAAACCGCCCGCTTGGATGTCGAGGCCGATTTTGGTCCTCTGCACGGGCGCCATTGCTATTCAGTTCGCCCTGTTGGTACTGCGCGGCGTGGCTGTCGGTCGCTATTGGATGCCGGTCCTTCCCGCCTGGGGTGTGCTTGTCGCAGCGGGCTTGCTGGCCCTGTTTGCGCGGCCGGCCCGGCGCATCGTTCTCGGGGTCTTTGGCGGACTTTTGGTCATTTACCACGGTTGGTTCCTTTGGGGAGCGCTTGTGGTTCAAGAGCACATGGCGTTGGGCAATTGAAGAACACCAAAGTCATAGGCGCATCGATCGCGCTGGGCCTCCTGGCCTTCACCCTTCCATTGTGGATGGGGAGCCGATCCGTCTACGGCTTGGATGTGCGTTCGCGACCGTGGCACTTGCTCGGCGGACGGCTCAGCGCGAGCAACCCACTTGGACAGGCCTTTGTGTTCGAGGGCGAGGGCCTGAGCCGTGTCGAAGTCGCGCTGTCCGCCGTGGGCGGTGGTCCCGAAGGTGACGTTCTCTTTGAATTGCGCGAAGGCGATTCCGAAGGTCCCTTGCTGCGTACAACCAGCGCCCGATTGGACGGACTCTCCTACGATCCCGGTACGTTTGTAGCATTCGACTTCAAGCCCTTGACGCGAGCGGAATCCGGTTCGGGCGAATTCCATTTGCGACTCATGCCGCTCGCCGATCGACGGGAGCTTTCCGCCAGCCCCTGGCTCCGCAGCGAACAAATGGTGGGACTGGCGCAGTCGGTTGCGGGAGAATTCGAAGGTCGTGAATGCCGCGGGCGCTTCTTCTCGCGCTTCGGCGAGCTCGCCGGCTTGGCGGTCGCGGTCAAGCGAGTGCCGGCGGATTCGCGTCCGACGTTGATTTTGCGAGCGATCGACAGCGAGACGGGGCTGCCGCGGGCCGGTGCCGCTTTGCGAACTAGCGAAGCATTGCAGGCGTCGGAGTTGCGCGCGGGACATTTGATCTTCGACTTCGAAAGCATCGAAAACAGTCGCTATCGCGACTACGCGCTAAGCCTCAACTTGCCCGAGGGCGCGGAGCTGAGCTCACCTCAGAACTCGATCTGGATCCCGTTGCACGGAGACATCGGCGAGCAGGACTCCAAGGGCGAGGGGCTCTCCGGCTCGGAGGGCCTGCGGGGCTTTTACCGCGGCAATCAAGTGCAGCCTAAGCTCAATTGGATTATGCGCGCCAAGGGCAAAGTGGATGGCCGGGCGGCTCTGGTTCAATTCGCCGGCGAACACAGCCTGTCGGTTGTGTCGGCCATCTTGCTTTGGCTGGGCGCAGTCATTGGAGTGTTGGTCGCGCTGGCAACCGGCCGGACGGCTTCCAATCCCGATTGAAGCCGCGGCCGGATTCACTCGTCCCGTTTCTTCAGGGACCTCAACCCGTGAACGCTAGAGCTGCTCCGCAATGACGGACTTGGCGGCAAGGGCGGGTTTGAAGGTCGAGTCGATGCTCAGGGCGTGGTCGATGGCGGCCTTGGCGGCCGGGAACTCTTTGACTCGCGCGAGGAACATGCCGTAGGCGGTCCAAGTTCGCACATCGCTGCCGATGCTGATGGCTTGGGCGTAGGAGTCGCGTGCGAGTTGAATTTGATCCGCGCCTTCAGCGGCTTCAGCAACAAGCAAAAGCGTTTCAAGGTCGTTGCTGCGCAATTTTAGTAGCGCCTGCAGTGGAGCAAGTGCCTTACCGGCGCGACCGCTGCGCAAGCGCGACAGTCCCAACTTGCGCAATGCGGGGGCGAAGCTTGGATCCGCTTCGCTCGAGCGCGCAAATGAGGCTTCGGCCAAGCCGATCCGGCCTTCGGCGCTGTGCATGCTTCCCAGGCGATAGTGCAATTCGGCGCTACCCGGATCCAACGCCAAGGCGGCAGTTAGCATTTGCATCGCTCTTTCGGTGTCCCCGCGTCTTTGCTCGATTGTGGCCAATCGTCCAAGGTCGTAGGGAGAGAGGGGTTCGTCGCGGAGTTGGTCCAGCAAGAGCCTCAACTCATCGGCGCGAACTTCGCGCTGCAATACCCTTGCAAGTTGGCCGCGAGCATCAAATACAAATGTCGTCGGCAGCGGAATCCCCTCGCTGTCTGAGAAAAAGGATTCGAGCCAGGCATCGTCAGCTATGAGCTGCGGGTACTTCAGGTTGTGCTTCGCAATGCTCGCGCGCACGGATTCCAAGTCGTTGCGCTCAACGCTCACTCCGACAAAGGAGGCCGAACCATCAAACTGCTGGGCAAGTTTCGCCAACGCCGGCAGTTCGGTTTCGCAGCCTGCGCACCACGGTGCCCACACATTGACGAGCATGGGGCGACCGGTGGCGGGCAGCGTGGTCGCGATTCCGTTCAAATCATTTAGCTTCAGGGACAAGTCCAGATCGGTGTCGGTTCGCGGCCGCGAGGATTCCGGCCAGCGCGGGAGTTCTCCATAGCGAGCGGACTTGGCGCCCTCACTTAGGATGATCAGACGATTGCCTTCCAAGTTGCGCCACGTGTCCGTGTTGCCCGAAGGCCAGTACACGGAGATTTGATCGATGCGCTTTTCGCGGCCGAGGCCGAAATGCAAATCGCCGCTAACTTGGGTCGCGAATCCATCCGTGAAGCGCCAACGGCCTCGACTTGTGGTCGCACCGAATTGAAGTTCCACTTCGGCCAAGTGAGCTTCGGCGACCGGCGCATCGAGTCGAATGCGTGCGAAGTTGCCGCACGGGACTTGATTCTCGTACAGCTCGAGGCCCTGGAGGCCCAGTCGCACAAGGTCGAGATCACCGTCACCGTCGACATCCAAGGGCAATATCGAGCGACCGTCGGTGTGATCATCCAAGCCGAGCGCAAAGGCGCTGTCGACCATGGGGCCCGTGCCTTGGGTGTTTAGGAATACGCGGTCGCGTTCATGCCCGCTGAAGGAGCCGCGAAAGTCGCGATCCACTTCAACGTTGACGCTGCTGCTGCGCTTCCCAACTTGAACGGAATTGGCATCGGCGACAACCTGCCGCCAATAGTGTGTTCAGTAGTCGGGTGCCTTGGCGTCCGTGTGGCTGGTGTAGCCGTTGACGACGAGCAAGTCTTGATCTCCGTCGTTGTCGATGTCGCAGTAAGAAGTGCCCCAGGACCAGCCCGATTCAGCACTGCCCCTTTCGTGAGTAACGTCAGTCCAGCTTCCGTCGGTTTCCTGGCGCAGGCTGCGACCGCCCTGGGCGATGGCCAAAACGCGCTTGCGCGTGGCATCGCTTAGACCGCCGGCCAGGGGAGCGATGCGGTTGCCCGCGTGGGAATACATATTTGAGAAGTAAAACTCCCAGCGCCCGTCGTTTTCGACATCGGCCAAGGTGATCCCCATGGTGTAGGCGCAATCTCCGGCGAGTGGGCTTTCGGGATCGGGCTTGAAGGCCCCATTGCCGTCATTCAAATACAGGTCGTTGGGACCGAAGTCGTTGCCGACGAATAGGTCCAGTGCGCCGTCCAAGTTGGCGTCCAATGCCTCGGCGATGTAGCTGTAGCGCCGTCCCTGTATCCCGCGTTGCACAGCTTCCTCCGAAAAGGAGAGTTCGGCACTCTGCAACTCATCGGGTTCCCGCGGGGCGTTGCTGCGATTGATAAACAGCAGATTCTCGCCGCCGTCCTGCGCGTCGAAGGTGTTGTATTCGGCGCCGCCCGAGCGCGAGTCGGAATAGACGCAGAAGAACAGATCCAGCAGCCCGTCGCCGCTCCAATCGGCCGGGGCGATTGCTTGAACGTTTTGCCGGCGCACCTCGCTCTCCACTTCAAACTGAAGGGCCCCGTCAACTTCCACCCAAGGAGAACTCGAGCCCTGACTTGGTTGCGTGCGCGTGAAGAGCGAAGCGGTCGCGAGCTTGGGGTTCCCGTTGTTCACGTGACCGCTGATCAATTCGGATGATCCGTCACCATTCAGGTCCACGGAAACCAATGCATAGGGGCTTTTTGAGGGATGCTTGATGCCGATCGAGGCCGGATCGGACTTGGGGATGAAGCCACCGTGTCCGTCGTTCTCGAACAAAACGGTGGCGCGCTCGCGTTGTGTTGCGAGGACATCCCAAAAGCCGTCGCGATTCCAATCCACCGCCGCCAGGCTGCCGATGGTTAGCACGCTGCGATCGTTAACGAGCGATTGGAGGATGGCGCGATTGGCGCCGGATTCGTTCCATCGAAGACCCGTCGCGGCGCCAATGGGTCTGAATCCGGGCTTGCTCGCGGCGACTGAATCGCTTTCGATCGAAGTGTTTTCTGCCGCAGCGCCGGCTGCGAGTTCCGCCGGGCTTTGACTGCTAAACCAGCCGTGCTTCCACTCCAGATGCTTCAGTTTCCATTGCGCATCCACCAAAACCAACTCCGCGTTCAAGTCGGCGGCGAGGGCCTGCCGGCCGTGGTTGCGGTGCTCGCCGGACAGTTGGAAGTGAATCGAAGCGAAGGCGCTCTCGCCGTCCTCGCTGAGCAAGAATCGATAGGCAGACCAGAAGCAGCGTTCCACTTGCACCCAGTCGCTGATCCAAGCCCAAAGGTGGTCGGCAAAGACTTCGGGGCCCAAGTCGGGTCCTTCGCAGGTTCCAAGCTCGCCCAAAGTAAGTGTTCGATCCGGCAGTTGGCGCATGTCCGCGGGCAGGGGCCAACGAGCGCTGAAGCCGGGCGCCAGGGCATCGTTCAGATGTTTGCGTTGCCCGGAGCGAAGGCCTTGGACCAAGGTTGATTCCATGGCCTTGTCCGCTGCTCCGTTAGCGTCTTCGGAGCGAGGCACGTCTGTTTGAAACGCAGCGGGAGGTACCAAGGGAAATGCGCTGGTCGCTTCGGTCTCGGTCTGCTTCGCTGCCGGCGCCGGCAGGGATGCAAATTCAACAACCGCGCTGGGGGAGGCTGCGGCCGGACTTGAAAAAACCGCAAGCCAAAGAGCCATGACTGTCTGTAGGGAAGGCATGCCAGAATCCTAGCCTCGGTTCGCGATCCACAAAGGCACTGGTCGGCGAATTCCAATGGCCCGGGGGCTTGGCCGCATCCTTTTCCGTGCAGAGGGCCTCTACTGGTGCGAAAGCGCTGAGGCCGGCTCCAGCTGGAGCGACTCTTGGGCGGTTAGCCGGCGGGGCAGCTGCTGCTGCGCAACCTCAAAGGGATCGGTCGGCCACAGGCGGACTCGACCGGATTGATCTCCGCTCGCGATCCAAGCGCCATCGCTGGTAATGGCGCAGGCTTCCACGGGGGCGTGATGCCCGTCAAAAATTGCGCCCAATTTTAGTTGGTCCGCATTCCAGAGCCGAAGTCGCGCGCTGCCGTCTGAGCTAACGGACCAAGCGCCCGCCTCTCGCAAGAATTGAATCGGTTGCGAGTGCAGCGCATCGGCAACTTGCATGTCATTGGCTGAATCGGTTGCGGTCAGTCGTCCCAATTGGCGTCCGTTTGCACGCGCGAAATAATTGGAAGAGCCGGAATGGAATAGCTGCTCAGCGATTCCATGCAGATCCAATTGCCGCACGCTTCCGCCGGCGACGTCGATGCTCGAAACAACGCCTGATGCATCCAAGCGGAGCAACTTCTCACCGCTTTCGTCGAAAACGAGATTGGCTTGTGCCGGACCCGACTGACCGAGGTTGAAGCGTTGCAGCGATGCGCGGGGTTGCTCCAATTGGAAGGCGATTGCTGCTCCCTCAGTTCCAATTGCAACGGCCCAATCTCCCTCTGCATTGAATCGCAAGTCGCTCACGCTCTGCCCAAGTTCGAGCTGCACGACTTCCATTTGCTCGTCAAAGCAGCGCACGAAGCCGTCATCGCAACCACTCCAAATGCGACCCCCGTGATCCCAGCGTGCGACGCCTACGCGGGCGGGATGCGCCAGGGAACTGTCGCCGCCGCTGCTTAGATGCAACGCATCTGCGTAGCGCAGGAGGTGATCTCCGGCCAAGTACAACAGGCGTTCATCGCGGGGGTGAAATTCAATCAGTTCGACTGGACCGGGGAGGTCGCGAATCGTGCCGAGATAGCGTGGCGCGCAGGGGTTGTCCAAGGTCCACAGCGACAGGCTTCGATCCTTGGAACCAATCGCCAAGCGATCGTTCTTAGATGCGAAAGCAAGTGCGGAAACGGCGCGATTGTGCGCAAGCAATTCGGGCAAGTATGGACTGCCTTGGGCCGACCAAAGCTCTACTCGACTTTGCGCTGGGGCGGCGCCGCTGATATTGGCTTGGTTCGCTACGGGCTGAGTTGCAACCAATTCATGGGATGGAAAGAGTGCGAAGTGCCCTCCATTGGGGCTCCAAAGGGCGCGCATTGGAATTTCGTTTGCCGCAAATGCAACGCTCGCCTGCCCCTCCGGCAATTCAATGAAAACGCCGCCGTGCATGTCGTCCACGCCGATCAATCGGCGCCCGTTGTTGGAGACGCTTATTTCAAAGAGAGGCTTGATCGCGAGCTGAGTGAGTGAGGGGTCGCGGTCCCATTGCGCCCACAGTCCAGCTTGCCCGCTGCCGAAAACGCCTTGGCCGCTGGCACTGATGTGATGAGTGCCGGCGGGGAACTGTGACGGTTTGAGCGCACTGGATTGCGCTTCCCTAAGCAGACTCCCGTCGACCAGTAGGTAAATCAACTCCCCACTATCCGGGCGGAATTTGGCGTCCTTGACATGTGTCGCAACTTGCTGGATTAGCTCGCCACTGGGCGCATTCCAAAGGGATAGTTCGCCGGCATGGCTGAGAATCCAAAACCGCCGACCGCTTTCATCGAGTTGCGCTCGCTCAATGGTCTGATGGTGCTCCACGTGCGCGAGGGGCTGACCGCTCGGGACGTGATAGCTGGAAATGCTTCCTTCGGTTGAGACGGAGAGCAACAGGTCAGCTTGAATGTCGAGTAGAAGCGGCGTACCTGCGCCCGTTTTCAAGATTTTGCGCGGTCCGCGCGGAATGGTTTGCAAGACGAGTTCGCCGGACTCGTCTTGGCTGGCGAGCACACTTCCCAATCGGTCAAAGGCCAATTGGGAAGCGGCGTGGGAATGGAGCTTTCCGAGTTCAACTGTTGCGCCGTCGGGGTCGACATGCTTCAAGCTGACGTGCCCGTCTGTATAGCCGACGGCCAGCCACATGCCCCTGGGACCGAATCGGCAGGCCGTGCCGCCTTCGAAGCGGCGCACCAGCCGGTTGCTGTCCATTGCGGTAAGTGCGGCGGAGCGAAGCTCAAGGTCGTGCGAACTCGAACGTAGGGAGTCTTGCAACTGAGCTGCCCTGAGTGCGAAGAGCAGGTCGCGAGCGGGGTCGTCGCCCAAGCGTCGTGAGCGATTCAGCGCTTGAAGGGCGGCGAGTGCCGCGGATTCCTTTTCGCGCAGCTCCGTTAAGCTTGTCAGAGATCGCGAAAAACGATTCGAGCGTTGCCACAGCAATCCGGCGGCCAAGACCATGCTGAAGGCGATGACCATTGCCGCAATGGGGTGCTGACCCAACCAACGGAATCGCATTGCGGCAGTGGGTTTTGAACCTGCATCAACAACGCGGTCTTCGAGGTAGTTGCGCAGTTCGGCGGCCATTTGCATGGCGTTGCGATAGCGATTTGCGGGCTCCCTGGACATGGCCTTGTCCGCAATGGCTCGCAAGCTAGCCGGAATGTCGCGCTCGGTGAATTCGCCCAGTGAGCGCGGCGGCCCACTGCGCACAAGCCTGAGGCGATCGCGCGCGCCGGCCTTGGGTGCCTCATGTCCATAGGGACGCGTACCACTGAGCAATCTGTAGAGAATCGCTCCCAAGGAATAAACGTCGGCTTCCGGCCCGATCTCGACAATCCAGGGGTTTGCTTGCTCGGGCGCCATGTAGGCAGGTGTGCCTTGAACGCTGCGGGCGAAGTGTGAGAACTCTTCATTCTCAGCGCCCTTGTCCGCTTGGATGACGTGAATCGAAGAGTTCACACCGGCGATGACCGGCCTTTTGTGCGTGTCTTCGCGGCCCATGACCTGGGCCAAACCCCAGTCCATGACGTAGGCCTCGCCAAAGCGTCCGACCATGATGTTGGCGGGTTTCAAGTCGCGATGGATCACGCCTTTTGATTGGGCGAAGCCCACCGCTTCACAAGCTTTCAAGAGAACGCCGACCGCGCGAGTTTGGTTCCAACCGTCCTTACCCTCTTCAGCCAGCCGAAAGACTTCGCCCAGTGTCTGACCGCGCACCAAGCGCATGGTAAAAAAAACTTGGCCGGCTTCGTCCAGGCCGAGTTCGTGTACGGGAACGATACCGGGATGGTCCAGTTGACTCGTTATTTGGACTTCATCTAGAAAGCTGGCCAAGCTGCGATCGTCCACAAGCATTCGATCGGGTTCGAGCCGAGAGCGCATGCGACTGCGCATGACTTTCATCGCAAGGTAGCGCCCCAAGTCCTCATCCCAAACGCGGTATACGACCCCCATTCCGCCGCGTGCGACTTCTTCTCGAATCGTGTAGCGCTGTCTGGTTGGATCAATTGAAGAGAGGTGCTTGAGCAGGATGTGGTCCGGTGCAATTCCCTTGGGGGGCGAGTTGCTGACGCGTGTGGATCCGTCTTCGCCCCAACGCTCGCGCAAATGCGCAATGACGTCTGCGCGCGAAAGGTCTAGCAGCTCCTCAAGTTCCTCCAATTCGGCCCAAAGCAAGTCCAGTTCCGCAGCAAGGTCGGGATGGTCACTGCGGTGATTTGCCCAGTCTTCAGCTGAGGGCTCGGGGTTTCCCTCCAACCATTCGGCACTTACGCGCCGAGCCCTACGCCGGGTCGCTTCACTCGCTGCAGACGGTTCCGAACTCATCAATTTCCCATGGGACCTGCGCTGACTACATCAAGTAGTCGGGCGGGCCTTGCTCCGCGAGGTGAGCGCGTAAGCGTTGCCAGCGTTTGCCGACAGCTTGTTCGCTGGAGCCTATTTTTTGGGCCACTTCACGGAAGGACTTGCCTTCCAATCCGCGCAATATCAAGAGCTCTCGCTCCTCCGGCCCGATCTCTTGCACGCGATCGATGAAGGCTTCAAGCGCGTCCGTCCGGGCCAAGATCGTGCTGGCCCCCGTTGCGGTGTCGGGAATATTTCCGATGGTCCAGCCGGCTCCGGAATCGTGATGGGAGCGCGATTCGACGCGCGGCGGCAACTTGCGCGTCATCTCGATCAGCACGTAATGGGAAATTTTGAAGATCCAGGGCCTGAATGGAGTTTGCTCGGGATCAAAGTCCGGAAGCTTGGTTAGTGCACGGCACCAGACTTCCTGCACGACTTCTTGGGGATCGATGCGCCTGCGCAGGGCGGGTGACATTCTCAAATGAGCCCAGGTATACACGGCCGGGGCGACGCGCCTATAAAGCTCTTCAACCAGTTCCCGATTGCCGGCGCGCGCACTCTTGGCAATAAATTGTGTGCGCCCCAAATCCAAAGCGGACTTTGATGTGGGATCGTGTTCGCCGGATTGTGGCAAGGGGTCGGCAGCAGCACTCAAATCGCCGCCTGCCTTGGAGTTGGGGTGATTCATTGATCGCTCTGGTCGGAGGATCCCCAAGGGAGGGTCACTAAGCTAACAAAGTGTGCAGGCCGGGTCGGTTGGGCCCGCGCCGCGCACTTCCAGCTACCTCTCGGTCGCCGCGAATTTTCGAGCCCGATTCGGCAGCGTGGGGGCGGGGTGCCTAGCGACCTGGGCCGGGCTGGAACGGGATTCGAGTCTGTGGGGGGGCAGCGCCCGGCCCGAGCCCATGGTGGCGGTGTGCCGCGTTTGTAAGCCTCTACTGGAAGGGTGTTTGTGTCGGTTTTTCTGGCGCGCGTGGGCAGCCGAGCGAGCCAGAAGGGCTCGGCGAATCCCCACTGAGAGCCGCTGAGGGGGGGCGTCCTACTTGGAAAGGCCCCGACCGCCGACCAATCGAGACGGGAGTAGCAAATTAGGCTCATTCCCAAGGGTCATTTGGCGCGATAGAGGCAGAACAGCTTTCCCTGCTCAAACACCGCCAAGTGACGATGAATCAATCAGCTCCCGAACCCCAAGTTAAGCGAGCCCTGCTCGAAATTGCTCACTCCTGCCGCTCCCTGATCGGGCGTTGCAATGGAATTAGCGATCTCGGCGCCGCGACGGACCCGATGAATCATCTGGTTCAAAATGCGCGCAACGTCTCGCGACACTTGCAGACAGCTTTGAGCTCGCTCTCCATGCTTGAGCGCAAGTCCGGCAGCCTGAAGCTGGAAACCGCGAACAGCAAATCGGGCCACGAAACCATCGTCGCGCGTTGCGTCAGCAACTTGCTCAACGACTTGGATTTCCCCGAAGCGGAGGATGACGAGTGGTCCAAGCCGGGTCGTACCAGTCAGCGCGTTGACTTCAAGGGCTTGAGCTGGAGCATTCCGATTACACACCTCTTGACCTTTCTTGAGGGTCTGGGCAAAACCGGAATGCTGCAAATCTCGACCTTCGAAGAGAACTTCACCTTGATTCTCAATGGCGGCGAAGTGATTCATGCTTCTACCGACAATTCGCCTCCCGGCTTGCGACTTGGGGAAGTCTTGGTAACGCAAGGTGCATTAACGGAAGGCAAGTTGGCCAAGTTCGTGCGCGATTTCGGTCACCGCGAGAACTTCATGGGCACGGCGATTGTCGAAGAGGGCTACGTCTCCGAGGATCAATTGCGCGAGGCGTTGGAATATCAGGTTCAAGCCCTGTTCCAGCGCATGTTCGTTACAGAAGATTCGGCCTTTTCGTTTTACGAGGGGCGCGAGTCGACAGCTAGCTTCGGTGTCAACATGAAGCTGACGCGTCTGTTGTTGGAGAGTGCGATCGGAGTTGATAACAAGGATCGCGCAGTGGCCGCGGGAGCGGTTGCGCCGGAAACCACCGATGCCGATGTAGATGCTTCGGAGGAAGCCAAAGCGGAGGCTGTGGAAGAAGCTGTGGAATCGGAAGAAACGGATCCGAAAACCGAAGCTCCGCAAGCTGCCGTTTCTGAGACGCAGGACAGGGCGAAGGAAGAGTCGGAATTGGAACAGGCTTTTGAAGATGAGCTCGAGGGCGTCTTGGATTCTGATGAAACGGAATCCGGCGCGGAAGCAGAATCAAAAGCGGAAGAGCCCAAGGCCTAGGGTTCCCCACAAACCTCGGATTGGCATGCAAAGGCGCGACTCCATGAGTCGCGCCTTTTTTATGTGTGCCTGGCATGATTGATGACTTGAAGGTGAAAGTCCTTCCGGGACCTGGTCGCGGGAACCGAAGGGAAGCGCAAGGGCCGCTCCGTGAG
>JAJDES010000251.1 GCA_029259675.1 Planctomycetota bacterium | reverse complement strand
GGCCATTGCGGCGGCCAATTCGTTGTCCGATGTCTACGCCATGGGCGCTCAGCCCCAGGTGGCCCTGGCCCTGGGCGGATTCCCCGAAGACCTGCCAAAGGAAATACTGCGCGGAGTGCTGGAGGGCGGTCGCGACAAGGCTGCTGAGGCGGGCTGCGTCATCGCCGGTGGGCACACGGTCATTGATCCGGAGCTCAAATATGGTCTGTGCGTCTTGGGGCGCGTGGAATCCGATCAAGTGCTTTCACAAAGCGACGGGCAAGTGGGCGACCGCTTGATTTTGACCAAGCCCATTGGGGCCGGCATTGCGGCGCAAGCGATCAAGAAAGACTTGCTGTCGGAGGAGGGCATCGCGCGCGCGATCGAAGTCATGGCGACTCTCAATCGCGGAGCTTGCGAAGCCGCCTTGGCTGTGCGGGCTCGCTGCGCCACGGACGTAACGGGCTTCGGACTAGCCGGGCACCTGCACAACGTGGCGAAAGCTTCGGGCCTTGCCGCTCGCATCCGTGTCGGTAGCGTGCCCCTCTTCGACTTTACACGGGGCTTCGCAGAGGCGGGCGTGATACCCGGCGGCAGCAAACGCAATCGCAAATTTGTGGAGGGCTACCTGCAACTGGATCCTAAGTTGTCTGAGGTTGACGAGCTTTTGATGTGCGACGCCCAGACCTCCGGTGGACTCTTGATTGCGGTTGCACCCGAGCACGAGAAGCGCCTGCTGGCCGAGTTGGAATCGCGCGGGGCTCCAGTCGCTGCCGTTATTGGTGAACTCGTCGATGGGCCCGCGGGCTCAATTACCATCGACCCCTGAACTCCATGGGTCCCGGCATTACCAGGCGACTGCTACTTTTGGTCATGTTGTTTGCGGCCCTTGTGGCGTTGGAAGTGGCAACCGGTCAACGCCGCATGGGCGCCTTGGCCGAAGCGCGAGAGCGCGAAAGCTTGGAGCAAATCGCCCGCGCCCAGGCGGACCTGGTGGCCGGGCTGGGACCGGTATTTGAGGAACAGCGCAGGCACGCGGCGTTTCTGGCTCGCACCGACGAAGTCGCGCGCTTCTTGTCCGCGCCGAATGGGCTGGGTCCGCGCGACCACTTGCAGCGCAAGCTGTTCCACTACTTGATCTCCTTTCCCGCCATCGATCGCGTGCGCGTGCTCGATTCCAAGGGGATCGAGCGCCTGCGTTGCGAGCGTATCGGCGGCGCAGTGGGAGCCATTCCGGTGGCGCTTTTGAATCAAGAGGCCGAACACGAATTGTTGCAGCGCGCCCGCGCGCTCCCTGCGGGCGAGGTGGATCTTTCCGAATTGGAAGTCGACCAGGAGCGAGTCGAGGTGCCGCGCAATGAGCGCCAGGTGCTGCATTTGACGGCCGCCGTCGTCGGTGATTCCGGGTTGCAAGGCCTGTTGATATTGACGGTTTACGCGTCTCCATTGCTCAGTGCGGCACGCGGCTTCGAGCCCTGGGCCGGCGTGCGCTCGTACCTCGTGGACGGTGCGGGGGCTTTCTTGGCTCACCCCGAACGGGATCGCGAGCGGGGCGGTACCAGACCTGGGGTTCTGGGCGACGAACTGGGGCCGCGCGCGGCGCAAGTGCTGGAGGGATCCAGTCGATTGGCCCTCGACGGGGAACACATCCTTCAACACTCGCTTTCGGAGACCGCCGATTGGCGCATCGTGACGCGCGTGCCCAATAGCGTGTTGCGGGAGTTGGCGCGACCCGGTGTGGAGCTTTGGTGGAGTGCGGGTTCGATCCTCGCGGTGAGTTTGACACTGGCTGCGGCCGGTATCCTGATCGCGCGCTTGTGGTTGTCTGAACTGCGGCTGCGCGAAGCCCAAAGTCGAGCTCTGGATCAGCGCGAAATGGAGCGGCGCTTGGCGCTCAACGAACGCATGGCTTCCCTGGGGCAACTCACCGCCGGAGTGGCGCACGAAATCAACAATCCTTTGGAGGGCATCGGCAACTATCTCTCGCTCTTGGAGAAGAACCATTTGCCGCCTGAGAAGCGAGCGCGGTACATCGAACTGGTGCGCCACGGCTTTAATCGAATCCGCGATATCGTGCGCGACTTATCCATCTTCTCGCGGCAAAGTCCGGGATCGGTAGCGGCGGATATCTCATTGAGCGCCAGCAGAGCGCTGGACCTGGTGCATGGCCGGAGCGAATTTGAGGCGATTGAAATCGAGGTTTCGGGCTTGGATGCGACGCGAATGGTGCAAGGCGATGGTGGGCAGCTCGAACAGGTTGTGCTCAATTTGTTGATCAACGCGGGCCAAGCTTTGGGGCAGGCAGGAGGTCACATTTGGGTGAGCTTGGAACCAATGGAATCCGATGTGCAGCTAACCGTCGACGACGACGGGCCTGGAATTGCCGCCGAAGATCTTGCGCGGCTTTTTGATCCCTTCTTCAGCAAACGCGGTGGAACGGGTCTGGGCTTGGCTATTTCCTACGGTATTGTTCGAGCTTCCGGTGGCGAGTTGGAGGCTTTGAATCGAACAGAGGGTGGGGCGCGTTTTCGCATGCGTTTGCCCAAGCACGCAAGTCAGGATGTCGTCAATGAGTGAAACCAAGCACAGCGCTCGGAGCAAAATTCTGGTCGTGGATGACGA